>JBKBRG010000123.1:0-6775 GCA_046292325.1 Tabrizicola sp. | reverse complement strand
TCCCGACCCCGCAGTCGGGCCAGCTGGACCAGGTCGCGACCTCGAGCTCGGTCGTGGCGCGGCTCGCATGCCGGTTCCACTGCGGGTAGTCGTGCCAGGCCGCGCGGGCGAACTGGCCGGGTTTCTTCGTGCCGGGCGCGATCGGCAGGATCGCATAGCCGTTGGTCACGAGACGCGCGCCGACGCGCGCCATCCAGGATGTGTCCGCCATCAGAAGGGCACCTCCGGGATCATGCCGTCGAGCCGGGCGCGGTCCTTCGCCGCCAGATCGCGCAGGTGGTCGCAGTAGCCGGTGACGATCACCTCGACGAAGGTGTCCCATTCCTCCTCGGTGAGTTGGGCGAGATCGGTCCGGCCGAGGCTGTCGAGATAGGCGCCGCCGGCCTTGCCGCCCTCTATCATGGCCGCGACCTCATTGGGTGTCGGATCGATCATGCCCGCCTCCCTGTGGCAGATGTCCTGGCAAACCCGGCTACAGAGATCCCGGCGGGTCGTGTCGCGGCGCGGGTCGGAGAGGCGAAAGCGCGCGTCGAACCAACCCCAGCCACCGGGTTCCCGGTGGCAGACGGCGCAGAGGCCGGCACGGACGTAAGGCATGGAGCGAACCTGTAGGCAGTGATTTCGGTGAATCGGCCCGCGGGGCGGACGGCGATCTTGGTGGGGCGGCGCAACCGGTCCGCCAGGATGAGCGCCTCGTCGACGGTCGCGGGCACCTCCAGCTCGGGCGCCCGCTCGCGCCACCAGCTTGCGGCCTTGCGGCGCGGATAGCCCTCGTGCTCGAAGCAGACCCATTCGGTGTGGAAGGCGAGCCCGCAGCGATAGGTGACCTTCAGCGAGACCCGCCCGCCGCGCTTCTCATGGCGGCTGTAGGTGACGTCGGTGACGCCGACCCATTGCGGCTTGCCGGTGGACAGCACCTCCAGCGTCGAGGCGGTCGGCTCGAGCTTCACCTCGCGGCCGGGGAACTCGAAGCCGCAGTCGGGGCATTCGAGGGCGGCGATGGCCACGATGGTCCCGCATTTCGGGCAGATCTTGGTGGGCGGCGGCCCGTCCCCCGGACCGCCCGGCCGCTTCGGGCGCACGAGATCGATGGGACCATGCCGGCGGACATTGCCCGCGAAATCGAGAACCAGGCAGTTCTCCTTGCCCTCGGCGAGCCGCGTGCCCCGTCCGGCCATCTGGACATAGAGCCCGGCCGACTTGGTGGGCCGCAGCATGGCGATCAGATCCACGGCCGGCGCGTTGAAGCCCGTCGTCAGCACGCCCATCGAGGCCAGCGCCCTGATTTCGCCGCGCTTGAAGGAAGCGATGATCGCGTCGCGCTCGTCCTTCGGCGTCTTGCCGAAGATCGTGGCGCAACTCACCCCGCGGCGGCGGAACTCCTCGGCGACATGGGTGGCGTGGCGCACGCCGGAACAGAACGCGAGCCAGGACTTGCGCGTCTCGCCATGGGCGATCACCTCGGCCACGGCCGCGCGCGTGATGGCGTCCTGGTCGACCGCGTCCTCGAGATCGCGCGCGATGAACTCGCCGCCGCGCGATCCCACGCCTGTCACGTCGAGGCGGGTCTGCGTCTGCTTCGAGATGAGCGGGGAGAGATAGCCCTGATCGATCAGGTCGCGGACCGACACCTCGTAGGCGATGTCGGTGAAGAGCGCGTTCTCGCCCTCGTGCAGCATGCCGCTGTCGAGCCGGAAGGGCGTCGCCGTCAGCCCGATCACCTTCAGCGCCGGGTTGATCGCCTGCAGGTCATTGAGGAAGCGGCGATACATTGTGTTCGACCGGCCGGGGATCAGATGGGCCTCGTCGATCAGCACCAGATCGGCATGGCCGATGCGCGTCGCCTTGTCGTGGATGGACTGGATGCCGGCGAAGAGGATCCGGGCCCGCGCATCGCGGCGGCCGAGTCCGGCCGAGTAGATGCCCGCCGGCGCCTCGGGCCAGAGCCCCAGCATCTCGGCATGGTTCTGCGCGATCAGCTCGCGCACATGGGTGACGACGAGCACACGCTGATCCGGCCAGGCCTTGAGGACGCCGTCGATGAAGGCGGCCATGACGAGGCTCTTGCCGCCGGCCGTGGGGATCACGACGAGCGGGTTGCCGCTCTCCTTCTCGAAATAGCCGTAGATCGAGGCGATCGCGGCCTGCTGGTAGGGGCGCAGGGTCAGCATGCGGCGGCCTCCTTCTCGCGGGCGTCGTTGGTCCAGGCCGAGCCGTCGCGCATGCGGTAGGCGACGAAGTCCTCGCCTGCGTCGCTCACCTCGCCGGGGACGAGATCGGGGATGAACAGGTGCCGGCCGCATGCGCGGCGCTGGTCGGCCGGGTCGAGCAGCCGGTCCTGGCGCGCGCAGTGCCAACCGCCCTCGACCGGTGTCGAATGCAGGCAGGACCGGCAGGTGACGGCCGCGGCCTCCTCACGGTGGCAGAGCCCGTGGTGGTCGCAGAACCGGCACTCGAACCAGGCGGGATCAGCGCTGATCCGCTCGGGCGGGTGCTGGGCGAAGATGATCCGCCGCGCCTTTTCCAGCAGGCGCTCGCCCGTCTCGGGATCGGCCGGGACGCGCTCGATGTGCACCGCGTCGGTGTCCTTGCAGACCGCGACGTAGAGCGCCCGCGTGATGCCGGTCAGGTGCATGTAGATCTGCATCTGCGCGGCGTGCTGGGGCTTGGCGAGCGCAACGCCCTTGGCGATCAGCTCGGCGAAGCTCTTCGCCGAATGGGTCTTGAACTCGACGACGTGCCAGGTCTTCGGCGCCTCGAGCAGACCGAGGGCGACGGCGTCGAGCGAGCCGCCGAAATGCCCGCCATGGGCCTCGACGCGGAACTGCCGCCCGGTCTCGGGATCGACCTCCAGCACCGTCGCGCCGGTGGCGCGCAGATCGCGGACGAGCCGGGCCTCTTCCAGCTGGCCGGTCTCGAACAGGCGCAGGATGCGGCCGGCGTGCCGCGCGGGCGTGACCCAGCGGAAGTCGTACCAGAGCGCGCGGGCGCAGGACTTGCCGATCAGCGAGGCGCCGAGGTGGTCGCGGAAGCCGTCGCCCTGCCGGGCCTCATAGGAAGCGTAGATCGCGGAGAGGGTCGGCGTCGGGGGGTCGGGAAGCTCGGCCATCAGCACGCCTCCTCCCGCTCGAGCCGCGCCCGCGCCTTCGCCAGCACCGCGGCCCAGGCGGTGCTGTCATGGCGTTCGCGCAAGACGGCGATGATCATGTCCTTCAGGCGCTCGCGCCGGCGGCGGCCGCCCTGACGGGCGACGATCTCGGCCCGCTCGCGATTGAGATGGCGCAGCGCCGTGCGCGCGCGGTGAAACCAGTCGGGGTCGATCGGCCTGGCCGTGCGCTGCCGCGTCAGATCGGCGGTCGCGATCTGCGTGCGGATCTTCGCGATGGCGTCCTCGATCTCGATCAGGCGCCGGGTGTCGTCGGGCAAGCCGGGGGCGTTCGCGGCCGCGCAGGCCGCGTCGGTGGTATTCGTCATGGTCAGTCTCTCGGGTCTGGCGATGTCCGGGCCGCCGCGGATCTCAGCCCGCGGCAGACGAGGGCGTCAGCTCTTGCGGTTCCAGGGCGCGGTGGCCGGGCGGGCGGGCGCCGACTGCGCGGGCGCGCTGGCCGGCTGCGTCGCGGCGGGCTTCGGCGGGGTCGCCTGCGCCGGGGCCTCCGGCACCAGGTAGCGGATCGTGTTACGCTCGCCGTAGCCGTCCTTCGGGGGCTTCACGCCGACCTGGATCGTCATCGGGATCAGGTGCAGCTCCTCGCTGTCGTTCACCTGCAGCTTGCCCGTGGCGTGGCAGATCGCCGACAGCGTGCGCTGCGCGATCTCGACCGTGGTCGGATTGGCGTTCACGAGGTTCAGCTGGTCGAAGACCTTGCGACCCTGCTGCGGCCCCTCGAGGATGTCGAGCATCAGCCAGAGATACTTCCCCATCCCGTTCTTCGTGACGCGCATCTCGCTCTCGACGATCTGGGCGCGGTACTTGCCCGCGGGCAGGATCTCGTAGGCGGTGGTGGGCTCGATGCCGGCGGCGTCAAAGGCGGTGTCGAAACGTGCCATCGTGCTGTCCTTTCAGTCGTAATCAGGCGGATTGGGGCATGGCGGCCAGGAACTCCGACCACTCGAGCGGGAGGGTTTCCGGCAGGCCGTAGCGGTTCTTGGCGAGGAAGGCGGGGCGCTCCTCGGTGTGCATCACGCGCGCACCGGACCCGAGCGCCCGCGTCACCTTCTTGTTGAAGCCGACGTCGGACTTGCTGACCGAGATCCGGTAGTTGGCGAAGAGCACCACGTCCGAGTGCTCCTGCAGCAGCGCGGAGGCGCGGGCCTGCAGCTTGATCACGTACCGGTCGTAGGGTTCGTGCTCGGGACTGTCGAAGCGCTTGATGTCGGTGTGGGCGATCTGGATGACCGCCATGCCCTTCCGGTCGCGGAGCGCATTCAGCCTGTCGATGTATTCGCGCCAGATGGTCAGCGCCTCGGCGTAGCCCTTGCCGAAGCCGGGGCTTTCGATCGACTGCCAGCCGTTGCGACGGCAGGCCTCGGCCCAGATCAGCGGCTCCAGCCAGTCGACGCTGTCGACGACCACCGTGGAATATGCGTGGTCCTCGTCGAGCAGGGCATCGAGCGCCTGGGCGACCTCGGCATAGCTCGTCGCCAGCGGGAAATGCGGCACCTGGAGCTTGCCGAGACCGTCCTCGGTGAGGACGAACACCGGCGCGTCGGCGGACGCGGCGAAGGTGGATTTGCCGATGCCGGCGACGCCATGGATCAGCACGCGCGGCGGACGCAGCACCGTCGATGTTTGCAGGGATGCGAGCGAGATGGCCATCAGCGCGCCTCCTCGCCGAGCAGCAGCCGGAACTTGGGCTTGCCGGTGCGGACCGTGCGCGCGGGCTCGAACTCCTGCCGGATGTCCTTGGGCCAGGCGGTGTATTTCCGCTCGGGCACGCTGAACGCGATGTCGACGTACTCGGCGGGATCGGCGCCATCGGCCCGGATCCGCTCGACCAGACCGGCGAGCAACGCCTGATCCCAATCGACGCGCTTCGGCAGCTCCGCGACCACGGTGACCTGGCCGTCCTGCAACCGGACAGTGCCGGTGTCCTTGCCCTCCGCGCGGCGCGCCTCCTGCGCCTGGTCGCCGTACTTCAGCGCGATGGCGCCATCGAGCCAGTCGCTGAGGTTCTTGGCAGCGCGCAGCCGCTCGTCAGCGTCCTGCTTCAGGAGCGCCAGCTGGTCGCCCGGCAGCGCGGCGATCTCGCCGACCGGCAGGGTGGGAAGGTTGTCGAGGGTGATGCGGTTGGGGATCGTCATGGCCGCCCCCTCACGCCAGCTTCACGGCGGGCTTGTCGGCCGTGCTCGAGCAGTGCCGGTTGGCCTCGTAGGCCTCGACATCCTCGAGCCGGTACACGACCCGGCCGCCGATCTTGATGAAGGCGGGGCCCTCACCGGTCCAACGCCAGCGCTCCAGCGTGCGCGGGCTGATCTTCCATCGAGCCGCCAGCTCGACCTGGTTGAGATGCGTGACTGACATCCGAAACCTCATTGAGTTGTCCGTTGTTCACCCCGGCACGTTGGTGCGCCCGGATACACGAACAATTTCAATGCTTTGCGGCCTTCAGTATATGATCACGCCCGAATTTTCTTGTGACGTCCGGACAAGAAAAAAGCCCCGAAAAAACGGGGCTTCGCTGGGCAGATTGTGACGTTGTGCGCGGGGGCCTGTGACGTCGGCGGATTATTCCTGTGACGCAGCCGGATTCGGAGCCTCAATGTCGCCGAGGGCGATCTCACGGCATGCCGGGTTGAGGCGGTAGCCAGCGCCATCCTTGGTCTCGATGAAACTGTCCTGATCGAGCGGGATCCCGAGCATCACGGCCAGCGGGTCAAGCGCGTCTCGCAACCTGCGCAGTTGCTGGCGCATCGACTGCTCGGATACGCCGATTTTGTCCGCCACATCGTGAGGTGGCATGAACTGGACCTCCGAGCGCGTCCTCTTGGCCTTCCGGAAATTCTCGATCAGCGCATTCACGAAGCGGTAGTTCGCACCTTCGAGCAGATGCCCGCCATGAAAGAGCACCTGCTCGGCATCGTGATCCACCGCGAACTCGACGATGGGAGCGCTGAGACGGTCGACGAAATCGGTGGCCTGCCGATCGTAATCGGACTTCGGCGCGATCTCGACATGGTCGCGAGTGAAGCAAGTCGCCAAAAGCGAACCAGGCGGAACCTCGCCCCGGAAAAGCCGGTCACCATGTTCGATAAGCGCCTTGGCAATGACCTCTTCTACCGAGCGCGCATGCCGCTGAAACAGCTCGAACAGGCGTGATCCTGCCTCGTCGACTGACAGATCAGGAAAGTGATCGAGCGCGGAAATGACCTGCTGGAACCCAGAAAGAAAACGCGCCTTCGGCATTGCGGCGACGTCCCTAAAGAATGCGACATAGCTCAGAGCCATTCGCAACTCGTCGTCCGCGCTGCGATCCCCGAGGAGCAGGTCGCGCTTGTAGTTCTGGGACGGCTCATACTGTTCCAGTCCTGCGGCCAAGATGGCAAACCGCCTATCGATGCACTGCGAACAGAGCCCGCAGTGCTTCTGCTTGACCGTCCAGCTGCGCGGCCGCGTGCAGCTCACCGTAGCGGCAAGCATGTCCGCCATCCCGGCATCGGCGATCCTTTGGGTGACCTCTTTCTTGGTCAGCCATTGAAGCGGGGTGACCTGCCCCCCGGTCGTCCCTCGTTCATAACGAGAGTCCTTGGGGTTGATATTGGTTGGTTTCGGGTGTGG
>JBKBRG010000122.1:0-6789 GCA_046292325.1 Tabrizicola sp. | reverse complement strand
CCCTCACAGGCTCCACCCCGGCGGGGCCAGCTCGAACCCCTCGAAGCGGAAACCGGGGCTCACCGTGCAGCTGACCAGCGTCCAGTCGCCGGTGGACCGAGCCGCCTGCCACCAGCCCGCAGGCACCACCGCCTGCACGGCCTCGCCGCCCGGAACGTCCGGCCCGAGCCGCACCTCCTCCGCTCGCTCCAGCCCCATCGACAGGACCAGCGGCGCCCCGGCATGCCAGAGCCAGAGCTCGTCCGCATCCACCCGGTGCCAGTGCGACCGTTCTCCCGTCTTCAACAGGAACAGGATCGCGGTCCCGCTGGCCCGGCCCCCGATCTCTGGCCCCTTCCAGGTCTCGCGATACCAGCCGCCTTCGGGATGCGGCCGCAGCCCCAGTTTCGCGATGATCGCCTCGGCCGTCATGCTTCCCTCCATTCCCCCGGCGCCAACCCCTCCAGCGTCCAGGTCCCGACCCGCCAGCGGATCAGCCGCAGGCAGGGCAGGCCCACCGCCGCGCACATCCGCCGCACCTGCCGGTTCCGCCCTTCGCGGAGGGTCAGTTCGATCCACCCGTCCGGCACCGTCTTGCGCACCCGGATCGGCGGCACCCTGGGCCAAAGCCACCCGGGCGCGTCCACCGCCCGCGCCCTTGCGGGCAGGGTGGGGCCATCCTTCAACTCCACCCCGCGTCGCAGCCGTTCCAGCGCCGCCTCGGTCACCACCCCCTCGACCTGCGCGAAATAGGTCTTCTCCAGCTTGTGCCGCGGGTCGGCGATCCGCGCCTGCAAGCGCCCGTCATCGGTCAGCACCACCAGCCCCTCGCTGTCGCGGTCCAGCCGCCCGGCCGGATAGACCTCCTTGACGGCCACGAAATCCGCCAGAGTGGCGCGGCCCTCGCCGTCGGAAAACTGGCACAACACGTCATGGGGCTTGTTCAGAAGGATCAGCATGGACCAGACCTAGCCCAGCCGCTCGCCCGTTGCCAATCCCCGGACGCCGTGCCAGCCTAGCCCCATGTCCCGGACCCTCATCATCGGCGCCGGCATCACCGGCGCGGCGCTCGCCTTTCAGCTGGCCCGGCGCGGCGAGGCCGTGACCATCGTCGCCACCCACACGAAGGGCGGCCTGGCCTCGGCGGCAAGCTTCGGCTGGCTCAACGCCTCCTATTTTCTCAGCCCCGCCCACTACCACCTGCGCCACGAGGGCCTTGCCGCGCACCGCCGCCTGACCGAGGCCCTGCCGGACCTGCCGACCCGCTGGCCCGGCTGCCTCTGGTATGAGGCGACCGGGGAGGCGCTGGACGAAACCGCCGCCGACCTTTGCGCCCTCGGCTACCGGGTGGACAGGCTGACCCGGCCCCAGATCGCCGAACGCCTGCCCGCGCTCGGCCCCGTCCCGGAAACCGCGCTCTTCTTCCCCGAGGAAGGTGTCGCCGACCCCGGCATCCTCGCCCGCGCGCTGATCGGGGCCTCGGGCGCAGAGGTCGTCACCGCCACCGTGCAGCAGCTGACCGAGGCGCGGGGCCGGGTGACCGGCGTGCTGACCGACCTCGGCGCCATGACGGCCGACCGGGTCATCCTCGCCGCCGGCACCGGCACGCCCGCCCTGCTTCAGCCCTTCGGCTGCAAGCTGCCCATGCTGACACGTCCCGGCCTGATGATCCGCACCAATCCCCTTCCGCCGGTCTGCCCGCTGGTCCTTGCCACGCCGGAACAGGAGGTCCGGCAGGACCGCGACGGCCGCCTGGCGGCCCCCGCCTCGGCCGGCCACCAGTCCGACCATGCCGAGGCTCTGGGGGCCTTGCCGGTGGTGGTCAATGCGACACTGACACGACTCCGGGCCCTGTTCCCGGGTCTCGACATCCACTTCGCCCGGCAGGCCATGGCCCTGCGCCCCGTGCCCGAGGATGGATTGCCGGTCGTCGGGCAGGGGCCCGTCGCCGGGCTCTGGCTGGCCGTGATGCACTCAGGTGCGACGCTGGCCCCGGTTGTGGCGGAATGTCTTGCCCACGAGATCCTGGGCGGGCCGGACAGCCCCCTCCTGTCCGATTTCCGCCCCACGCGCTTTCGATGAAAGCGGGCGCTCCGTCACCAGACGCCCGCCGCTCCTGTCGAAGGGATCCGCAAGGATTGCCGAAGATCCTTGCCGCCCGGTTCAGACCTTCAGCACCGAACGACCGGCATATTCCGCCGTCTCGCCCAGCATCTCCTCGATGCGGATCAGCTGGTTGTATTTCGCCAGCCGGTCCGAGCGGCTCAGCGACCCCGTCTTGATCTGCCCGCAGTTCGTGGCGACCGCGAGGTCGGCGATCGTGCTGTCCTCGGTCTCGCCCGACCGGTGGCTCATCACGTTGGTATAGCGCGCACGATGCGCCATCTCGACGGCCTGCAACGTCTCGGTCAGGGTGCCGATCTGGTTGACCTTGACCAGCATCGAGTTCGCCACGCCGTCCGCGATCCCGCGCGACAGGCGCCTGGGGTTGGTCACGAACAGATCGTCACCCACCAGTTGCAGCTTGTGGCCAAGCCTTTCGGTCAGGAGCTTCCAGCCGTCCCAGTCGTCCTCGGCGCAACCGTCCTCGATCGAGATGATCGGATAGTCGGCGGCCAGTTTCGCCAGCCAGTCCACATTCTCTTCCGGGCTCAGCGACAGGCCCTCGCCCTTCATCTCGTATCTGCCGCCCCTGAAATACTCCGTCGAGGCGCAGTCGAGCGCGAGGTAGATGTCCTCGCCCGGCCGATAACCCGCCTTCTCGATGGATTTCAGAATGAAATCAAGTGCATCTCGGGCAGAGTTCAGATTCGGCGCGAAGCCGCCCTCGTCGCCGACACTGGTGTTGTGGCCGGCTGCGGACAGTTCCTTCTTCAGCGTGTGGAACACTTCGGACCCCATCCGAACCGCCTCGCGGATGTCCTGCGCGCCGACCGGCATGATCATGAATTCCTGGATGTCGATCGGGTTGTCGGCATGTTCGCCGCCGTTGATGATGTTCATCATCGGCACCGGCAGCACGCGGGCCGAGGTGCCGCCGACATAGCGGTAAAGCGGCTGGGAGGTGTATTCCGCCGCCGCTTTCGTCACCGCGAGGCTGACGCCCAGGATCGCGTTCGCCCCCAGCCGCGACTTGTTGGGCGTCCCGTCCATCTCGATCATCGTGCGGTCGATGCCGACCTGCTCGGTCGCGTCGAATCCGACGATCGCTTCCGCGATCTCTCCGTTCACCGCGGCGACCGCCTCCAGAACGCCCTTGCCCTTGTAGCGCTTGGCATCGCCGTCCCGCCGCTCGTTCGCCTCGTGCGCGCCGGTGGATGCCCCCGAGGGCACCGCCGCCCGGCCCATGGACCCGTCCTCCAGGGTGACGTCCACCTCGACCGTCGGGTTGCCCCGGCTGTCCAGGATTTCGCGGGCGTGAATGTCGATGATCGTGCTCATGGGCGGTTTCCTCAAGGCCGAAGGGGTGCTCTCCCGGCCCCTTTACCCCGGCTCAGGCGATCAGGGAAGCGCGTTTGCGCGCGCGCTCGCGGGCGAAGGCGTAAAGGCCCGACCCCACGATCACCGCCGAGCCGATCAGGGTCATCGGATCGGGCCGTTCGCCCAGGAAGACCACGCCGATCCCCATCGAGAACACCAGCCGCGCATAGCGGAAGGGGGCCACCACCGAAACCTCTCCGGTCCGCGTCGCCGCCGTCACCGCCCAGTAGCCTGCCGTGCCGAACAGCACCGCCCCGAGAAGGACCGCAGCCTCGGTCCCGGTCACGCCCCGGATCTCTCCCGTGCCGGCGATGATGCCAAGCCCCAGGACCGTCACCGACATCAGCCCCCAGGCCGACACCTGCGCCGTCGAGACATGCGCCGGGATCGCCCGCGCCGCCAGATCGCGCAGCACGATCCCCGCGACCGAGATCAGCACCAGTAGCGCTTCGACGCGAAACCCTTCCGCCCCCGGCCGGATCAACATCAGGACGCCGAGGAACCCCGCCAGGATCGCCGTCCAGCGCCGCCAGCCGACCCTTTCGCCGAAGACCAGCGCCGCGCCCATCGTCATGAACAGCGGCAGCGCCTGCAAGACCGCCGCGACCGTGCCCAGCGGCACCGCCGCCAGCGCCGCGACATAGGCCGCGGCGGCAATCATCTCGCCGATATTCCTTGCGATGACAGAGGGATGCAGCGCGTCCTTCACCAGGATTCCCTGGCCCTGACGCCAGGCCATCGCGGCAAAGACCGGCACCCCAAGCGCCCCCGAAACCAGGATCACCTGTCCGATCGGCAGATCGGCCGCAGCAAGTTTCAGGAACAGGTCCTCGATGGCGAACAGCGCCATCGAGATCAGCATCAGAAGAATGCCGCGCAGGTTCTCGCGGGCGGGATCACGGGGCGCCATGCGCGTTTCTAGCCAGCGCCCCGGCGGAAGGAAAGGCGCCCGGCCCGGTCGATCGCCCGATATCTTGCTACCGATACAATCTCGGTGCCCCGGCCCGGTCGTGGATCGCGTTCACCTGATCCGGCGACAGGTCCAGTTCCCCGGCCAGCCTGTGCAGGTAGTCGGCCTCGGCCCGCTGGTCCAGGTTGATCGCCATCAGCGACACCAGATAGACCTGCGGCTCCAGCCCCGCCGGAACCGCGCGGGCCAGGCCCTTCACGTCCACCGGGCGCTGCAATTCGGCCTGCACGGCCTGCACCTCGCGCTGCGTCGCATCGCCCATCGCCTGCATCAGGCGCGCCTTCTCGTCCGCGTCCAGTTCGCCGTCGCATTTCACCGCCTGGATCACCGCCCGCAGCATCAGCGCCGCCGAAAGCTCTTCCTCGCGTTTCGGCTCCGGCAGCGCGACCGGACCGCCCGGCCGGCGGTCGGCCAGCACCTGGTCCAGCAGGTCGCCTACCCCGCCCGGCGCGGCGCCCCGCCCCGAGGCCGTCTCGCCGCCGGTCAGCTGGCCCAGCAGATCCTCCAGCCCGCCCTTCGGCGCGGTTGGCCGGGGATTGGTCCGCTTTTGCCCCGACATCCGGGTCAGGAGGTCGCCAAGCCCGCCGCCATCGCCGCCGGTCCGACCGCCGGTCGCGGGCCTGCTCGTGCTGCCGCTGCCCAGCACATCCTTCAGCAGGTCCTCCAGCCCACCCGTCTGGCAGCTGGATTTCGGGTCGAAGGGCGTGCCGCGCCCCGCGGTTCGGCCCGAGGTGGCATCCGTGCTGGCGGTTCCCCCCTGGGTCAGACTGGTCACCCCCTTCACGATGGCCACCCCGATCGCGACCTTCAGCAATGTCTTGCCCAGGCTCATCCGTCACCTCCCGCCCTTCAGGCAAAGATGGAACATGCTTGCTTGCCCCTTGGCTGCGGTCAATGCAAAAGGGTCCGCCGGGCAGGGGGGAAACATGCGCAAGGATCGACTCGACGGCTTCGGCCTTGCGATGCTTCTCGCTGTCCAGGGCGTGCTGGCCGTGAACCAGGTCCTCATCAAGGTGGTCAACGCCGGGTTGCAGCCGGTGTTCTTTGCGGGTCTGCGGTCGCTGCTGGCGATCGGCTTCGTCTGGGCCTGGCTTCTGTGGCGCGGCCGCCCGCCGCGCCTGCGCCGGGCCTCGCTGGGTGCGGGCCTCGTGATCGGGGCGCTGTTCGCGGCCGAGTTCCTTTTCCTCTTTCTCGCCCTCGACCTGACCTCGGTCGGACGCTCGGCGCTGATCATGTATTCCATGCCGGTCTGGTATGCGCTTCTGGCCCATTTCGGGCTGGGCGAGCGGATCACCCCCACCAAGGCCGCGGGCCTCGCGCTGGCCTTCGCGGGCTGCGCCTCGGCGATCCTGTCGCGCCCGGATACCGGCGAGGCTAGCCTTGCGGGCGATCTCTGCGCACTCGGCGCCGCCTGGGGCTGGGCGCTGACCGCCTTCATCGCCCGCCGCCCGGTGATGCGCGCAGAGGGGCCCGAAATGCAGCTGTTCTGGATGGTCCTCGTCTCGGCGCCGATCCTTCTTTTCGCCGCGCCCCTGTTCGGCCCGCTGATCCGCGACCTGCAACCCGTCCATCTCCTGGGTCTGCTGTTCCAGTCCTCGGTCGTGGTGGCGGGGGGATTCATCGCCTGGCTCTGGCTTCTGTCGGTCTATCCGGGCGCGACGGTGGCCTCGTTCTCGTTCCTGACGCCCGTGCTTGCAGTGGGGCTTGGCGCGCTCGTCTTCGGCGAGACTGTCACGGGATCGATTCTCCTGGCGGTCATCCTGGTCGCGGCGGGAATCGTCCTCATCAACCGGCCGTCACGCCCGGTCGCATGACCGGGACCGGACGGGAATCGGCCCGCCGTCGCGGCCGCCTGTCCGGCCGGTTCTGAGGTCTTGCCGACAAGCAGGCCGGGTCGCTTGAAAATCCGGCGCTGTTCACAAACTGCGCGAAGAATGTCCCCAGATCTGTCCACAAGGGCCGGCGCAAGCCAAGCCCGCATCTGCTGACATGCGCGTGATGTGGCCGAAAAAACGTCAAGCCGAAAATCTGCTTTGACGCGAAATTTTTGCGTTGATCGGGGCGAAAGATTACGACACTTTGACAAAGCGGCAGGGGACACCACTAAATCTAGTGCCGCAGCGAACAGGCAGAACGACCCACACAAAGGGCATCCAAATCGGATGCGGCCCTCTTGGCGGCGTGAACCGTCAGGATCCGTCGAGTCTTGCCCGACGTTGCGAAACCGGTTGGGCGCCCCCGGCGATTTGACAGAACCAATGGCCGTTTCGGCCTAAGAAACAGGAGTTCAGGGGCATGAAGATCGAGCGGCATTTCACCAGCGAAGCCACCGGCGCCTATGGGGCCATGGCCTTCACCAC
>JBKBRG010000121.1:1824-6795 GCA_046292325.1 Tabrizicola sp. | reverse complement strand
CCTTCAGGTTGAAGCCATAGTGCCTGGCCAGCGCCTCCATCGTCTGTGTGAGGTAAGGCGATTTCGACTTGGCCCAGGGTGCGATGGCCCCTTGCAGAAGCGTCAGGTTCTGGTCGGGCACGATCAGCCGTTCGTCGAAGAACAGCTCCATGCCGAGACCGTCGCAGACCGGGCAGGCCCCGAAGGGCGCGTTGAACGAAAAGAGCCGAGGCTCGATCTCGGCGATGGTGAAGCCGCTGACGGGACAGGCGAATTTCTCGGAATAGGTGATGCGGACGGGCTCTTCGCCCTCTTTCGCATCGGCAAGCTCGATGACCGCGATCCCGTCAGCCAGGTTCAGCGCGGTGCGGAAGCTGTCGGCCAGGCGGGTCTCGATCCCCGCGCGCACGACGATCCGGTCCACCACCACGTCGATGTTGTGGCGGAACTTCTTGTCCAGCGTCGGCGGGTCCTCCAGCTCGTGGAAGGCCCCGTTGACCTTGACGCGCTGGAAGCCCTGCTTGCGCAGCTCCAGGAACTCCTTCCGGTATTCGCCCTTCCGGTCCCGGACGATCGGGGCCAGCAGGTAGGCCCGCGTCCCCTCCTCCATCGCCATCACGGCATCGACCATGTCCTGCACCTGCATCGCGGTGATCGGCAGGCCGGTGGCCGGGCTGTAGGGCGTGCCGACGCGGGCGAACAGAAGGCGCAGATAGTCGTAGATTTCCGTCACCGTGCCGACGGTGGACCGGGGGTTCTTCGAGGTCGTCTTCTGTTCGATGGAAATGGCAGGGGACAGGCCCGAGATGTGATCGACATCCGGCTTGCCCATCATGTCCAGGAACTGCCGGGCATAGGCCGAAAGCGACTCGACATAGCGGCGCTGGCCTTCGGCATAGATCGTGTCGAAAGCCAGCGATGACTTGCCCGATCCCGACAGACCGGTGATCACCACCAGCTTGTCGCGCGGGATCGCCACGTCCACGCCCTTGAGGTTGTGCTCGCGCGCGCCGCGCACTTCGATGAACTTCTGTTCAGACATGGCCTACCCCAACGGTGCAGGCGCAAGACATAGGACGGTTTGGCCGAGTCTCCAACCGGAAAATGCGAACGTAGCATGAACACGCCACCGGCACGACAAGGGGGCTTCACATTTTCACCTATCAAGCTATATAGGTGAAAACCCTGAACCGAGGTGCTCCATGTTCTCCTTTCTCCGCCCGGGCCAGACCGGCGCCCGACCCAGCATCGCCGAAGTCGCCGATCTGGTCGCGCAGGAAAGAATGGTCCTGCTCGACGTGCGTGAAGTCGCCGAGGCCAAGGCTTCGGGCATCGCGAAAGGTGCGCGGCTGATCCCGCTGTCGATCCTGGGCCTGAAGGCCGATCCGAAGCATCCGGACTGCGAATTGCCGCAGGGGCTGCCCATCGCGGTCTATTGCGCTTCGGGCGGGCGTTCGGGGATGGCGGCGGATGCGCTGACCCGGCTGGGTTACGGTCCGGTCTACAACCTGGGCGGGCTTCGCGACTGGGCGGCGGGCGGCGGGCAGGTCGTCGCCTGCTAAGGCCGCGCGCGGCGGGCCTTCTGGACCGCGTGGATGGCGATTCCCAGCGCCGAAAGCAGGACGGCGGCGATGGTCAGCCCAGAGGGCCCGGCGCTGGCCAGCAGCGCGGCGAGGGCCGGCGTCCCGGTCGTGGTGCCGAGGTTGCCCAGCTGCGCCACCGCCCCGGCGGCGCGGGCGCGGTCATCTGCGCTGGCGTTCAGCTCGGGGATCGAGGCAAAGCTTGCCCCCTGCACGATGCCGAGCGCGGCCGACAGGAGGAAGCCCCCCGCCACCATCCCGCCCCCCTGCCCCCAGAAGGCCCAGAGGATCAGGAAGCCGGGGATCGCCACGGCATAGCCCGCCTGCACCAGGGCAACCGCGCGCATCCGGCCCAGCAGCCAGACCCCCAGCGTCAGCGAGACCGCGATCGAGACCAGCGGCATCCCGGCCGCGATCAGCGCGCGGTGGGTCGCGGGGGTTTCGGGCGGCAGAAGGGTCAGGACGGCGACGTAGAGGAAGGTATAGCAGCAGAACCCCATCGCCGGGGCGGCCAGGCGCGGCGAGGTGTAGATCTCGGCGTGCCGGCGCAAGAGATTGCCCAACGGCAGCGCCTGTGTGCGCGGATCGGGCGGCAGGGTCGCGGCGAGGATCACGGCAAGGACGGCCATGTAGGCGGCATGCCCAAGGAAGAGGCCGGCGGGGCTGGCATGCGGCCCGATCAGGGCAAGGATCGCATAGGTCACGCCGAAGAAACTTGACCAGAGGGTCATCGCCAGCGGCCGGCGGTGTTCGGGGGCGGTCGACGCGATCATCGTGGGGCCGACGACGACGATGGCCAGGTGGCTTGCCAGCATCAGGGGGTAGGCGGGCAGCAGGCTTTGCAGCGCCGACATCGCCGCCCCGGCGGCCAGCGCCGCGACGATGGCCCGGCGCGGGCCGATCCGGGCGACCAGAAGGCCGGCGGTGGTGCCGAAGATCAGCCCGACCACGCCCACGATCGACACGACGAGGCCGAGCGCGACCTCTCCCCCGCCGCCGTAGGTGGCGCGCAGGGTCTCGTAGAGGATCGAGACCTTTCCGAACTGGGCAGCGGCGCCAAGGCCGGCCGCCCAGAGGAGGAGAACGAGAAGCATGGGCGGAAGCGGGCGCATGGGGCAGTCGTAACCGGAACCGTTGCAGGCCGCCAGAGCCTGCCCCGCGCGGAGGGATCGGCCCCCCCTCTGCGTCAGATGCCTGGCCGCGGGCGTCACGGACCTCACCGGAAAGGTCCGCAGGCGACTCGCCCTGACGTCACCCGGCCGCAAATGTGACGAAACGATTTCATGTCAGACTTGCAAAGTTTTCATGAAGGTTCAGCATGACTTTCATGACACGCCTTGCCGCCGCCCTGCTTGCGACCGCGCTTCTTCTGGCCCACTCGGCCCGGGCGGGCGAGCATTGCGCGCTGGTCGCCGCGCTGAACCGCGTCCTGACCGACAGCACCGCCTATGCCCCCGTCCCCTGCCCCGAGATCGGCTTCTCGGTGCTGGCGGGGGCGGCGGGTCTGCGCTCGCAGGCCGGGGCCTATTTCCCCGAGAGCGGGCGGATCGAACTGGCACCGGATCTCGATCTGACCACGGCCTATGGGCAAAGCTTCCTGCTGCACGAGATGGTTCATGCCGCGCAGTTCGCGGCGGGGGCGCAGGGGACGGCGCCCTGCCCCGCGGCGCTGGAGGCCGAGGCCTACCGGGTGCAGGCCGATTTCCTGCTTCGCGCCGGGCTGACCCGCGACGCGCTGCTGACCCGGATGCTGGGAGAGCAGCTGGGCACCTGCGGGGCCGCGCCGGACTACTGACCGGTAACGCCACGCGCCGCCGCCTTCGTCGCTCGCAGCCGGGACGCCATGGCGACGAAAAGCCGAAGCTGGCAGAGGTGGCGTCAGTCCCTCTGGGCCATGGCCCAGGCGACGACCGGAAAGTCGGGATCGTCGGTCAGGTCGTCATCCCGGCGCAGTTCGGGCGGCCAGGGGGTTTCGAGGTTCCGCCGCGCGACATGGCGGTTGCCCCACTGATGGGCGTGGATCCGGTCCTCGGCGAAGCCGGCCTCGACCAGAAGGTTCCGCAGCCCCCGCGCCGTCCAGCGCGAACAGTCCACCGGGGCGGCGTGGTAGGGGATGAAGAAGGGCACGGCGACCCAGAACCAGCCCCCGCGCCGCAGCATCCGCCGGATGTTGCGCGTCGCGGCATAGGGACGGTCCAGATGTTCCCAGACCTGATTGGCCAGGATCAGGTCGAAGCGGAGGACCCGGCCGGCCTCGTCGCGCAGCGGACCCTGGCAGGGATCGAACTGGCGGAAGTTCACCGCGCGATAGCTGCGGAAGGGAAAGCCCTCGCCCCATTTCCCGGACAGCTCCAGCACGTCCAGCCGCCCGGGGCCAAGCCCCGTGATCCAGTCCCGGCTGGCCTTCTGCATCACGACCCGGTTCAGGGACGGCATCAGATGTGCAGCGCGCGGCCGTAGGCGTCGAGCACGGCCTCGTGCATCATCTCCGACAGGGTCGGGTGCGGGAAGACCGTGTTCATCAGCTCTGCCTCGGTCGTCTCAAGCGACCGCCCGACGACATAGCCCTGGATCAGCTCGGTCACCTCGGCGCCGACCATGTGGGCGCCCAGAAGCTCACCCGTCCTGGCGTCGAAAACGGTTTTCACCATGCCTTCCGGTTCGCCAAGCGCGATGGCCTTGCCGTTGCCGATGAAGGGGAAGCGGCCGACCCTGACCTGATAGCCCGCCTCCTTCGCCTTGGCTTCGGTCAGGCCGACGCTGGCGACCTGCGGATGGCAATAGGTGCAGCCGGCGATGGAGTTCGGCTTGATCGGATGCGGATGGCCGCCCGCGATCAGTTCGGCGACCATGACGCCCTCATGGCTGGCCTTGTGGGCAAGCCAGGGCGCACCGGCGATGTCGCCGATGGCGTAAAGCCCCTCGACCCCGGTGCGGCAGTATTCGTCGGTCACGACATGGGTGCGGTCGATCTTCACGCCCAGCGCCTCGAGCCCGAGGTTTTCGACGTTGCCGACGATGCCCACGGCGCTGATGACGGTGTCGAACTCCTGCGTGGTGACTTTCCCGTCCTGCTCGATATGGGCGGTCACGCCCACGCCCGGCTTGCGGTCCAGCTTCCTGACCGAGGCCTTTTCCAGGATCTTCATGCCCTGCTTGACGAACTGCTTCTTCGCGAAGGCGCTGATCTCGGCGTCCTCGACCGGCAGGATGCGGTCCATCACCTCGACAACCGTGGTATCGGCGCCCAAGGTGTTGAAGAAGCTGGCGAATTCGATGCCGATCGCGCCCGAGCCGATCACGAGGAGCTTCTTCGGCATCCGGGACGCCACCAGCGCGTGCTTGTAGGACCAGACGAGATCGCCGTCCGCCTCCAGCCCCGGCAGCTCGCGCGCGCGGGCGCCGGTGGCGA
>JBKBRG010000121.1:0-1814 GCA_046292325.1 Tabrizicola sp. | reverse complement strand
CGGCTCGCTTCAAAAAACCATCTTTGTTGCCCCGTGCGCCCATCGACACAGAAGACGCCGCGCTTGCTGGAGCCGACGACGATCTCAAGTTTTCCATCGCCATTGAGATCGCCATCCCGGCAGCTCGCGCGCGCGGGCGCCGGTGGCGAGGATGATGTGCTTTGCCGTCAACTCCTCGGTGCCCTTGTCGGTCTTCACCGAAACGGTGCCCTGCTTCGGCAAGGTGGCCGTGCCCATGAAGACGGTGACCTTGTTCTTCTTCATCAGATGGGCGACGCCGCCCGACAGCTGCTTGGCCACCGCGCGGCTGCGCGCGACGACGGCGGGCAGGTCGTAACCGATGTTGTCGGCCTTCAGTCCGAATTCCCTGGCGCGATGCATCAGGTGGAAGACCTCGGCACTGCGCAGCAGCGCCTTGGTCGGGATGCAGCCCCAGTTCAGGCAGATGCCGCCCAGATGTTCGCGTTCGACGATCGCGACCTTCAGCCCCAGCTGGCTGGCGCGGATGGCGGCGACATAGCCCCCCGGTCCGGCACCGATCACGATCACGTCGAAGCTTTGGGCAGCCATCTTTCCCTCCTCCAGAAAAAGTAGTTTGCCATTAAACTATCCGGAAACCCCAAGCAACACTGGGGTTGCCGTGGCCCTATGCATCCGGCGCATGGCTTTTCAGCCGATTGACCACCGCCATGTAGCCGCCCTCGTCGAGGTAGCTCTGTTCTTCCGGGCTGCTGACCCGCCCCAGCGCCGCGTTGCGGGTGGGAAAGCGACCGAAGCGGGCGATCACCTCCTGATGTGCGCGGGCGTGCAATGCCATCTCGGGATCCGAGGCAAGACGCTCGGTCAGAAGGCGCACCGCAAGGGCCTGATCCTCCGGGTCCTCGGAATGTTCGAAGGGCATGTAGAAGAACTGCCGTTCGGGTTCGGGGGCGTTCATGTCCCAGCCGGCCTCCAGCGCCCTGCGGGCGGCGGCGCGGGCCTGCGGGTCGGTGGCGAAGGCCAGCGCCGTGCCGCGATGGATGTTGCGCGGGATCTGGTCGGTCAGGATCAGATAGGCCAGCGTCCCGACCGTGCCGTCCACCCAATGTTCCAACCCGCCGTCACGGGCCGCCTGCCAGAGATCCTCGAAGCGGTCGCGGCAGAGACTGTCGATCTCGTCGCCGCCCGCATACCAGCCCTCGGGGCCGATCTCGTGCAGCCAGAAGTCCAGAAGCGCGATCGGATCGGACATGGCAGCCTCCCTTTGCCGGCAAAGCCTTGCAGGGAAAGCGCGCCGGCGCAACCGAAGATGTCAGACGGCCTTTTCGGGCAGGGGTTCGTCCTTCGCGGCCTCCTCCAGCACCGCCTCGACCGCCAGCGGCGAGGCGCCGGGCGAGACGCTGCGGAAGGCGCCGGTCACGGTCGGCGCGGCGCGGCGGGTCATGCGGTAGAGCGCATAGGCGGCGAGGACGACGTAGAGCAGCCCGATGAACAGGAAGAAGCCCGAGGGGCCGACCTGTTCCATCATCCAGCCGGTCGCGGTGGGGCCGAAGATCGCGCCGAAGCCGTTGAGGAAGATCAGCCCGGCCGAGGCGCCGGCCATCTGCTCGCGCGGGAGGAAGTCGTTGGTGTAGGCGATCAGCAGCGCATAGACCGGGTTGGTGATGCCGCCCAGCACCATGCCGACCGCGACCAGCGCCGGGAAGGGCAAGGCCACGAAGGCCGCCAGCGCCATGGCCAGCGCCGCCACCGCCGACAGGCCCATGATCAGCGTGCGGCGGTCCATCCGGTCGGAGGCCCAGCCGACGGGATATTGCAGCACCAGCCCGCCCACA
>JBKBRG010000120.1:0-6862 GCA_046292325.1 Tabrizicola sp. | reverse complement strand
GCACGGGTGGATGCCCTGTTCCGCGCGGCCGCGGCCGGGTTCGGCGACATGGTGCAGGTGACCGGCGAAGGCTTCTTCATCCCCGAACGCGCACGCCCGCTGACCCGGATGATCGCCCGCGCCTTCGATGCCTATGACAGCGAGAAGGCACGGCATTCCGCCGCGATCTGACCCGGCTCAGCCGCGCGAAAGGCGGGTCAGCAGCGCGACCTGCCGGGGCAGGCAGACCGAGCGCAGGTCATAGCGTTCGCGCACCATCACGCGGGCGGCATCGCGCAAGGGTTGATGCTCCTCGGGCCGGGCCAGCGCGTCGGTCAGCACTTGCGACCAACCAGCCACATCGAAGAAATCGACCAGCCGCCCCGTCACGCCATCCTTGATGACCTCGGCAACGGGCGGCGTGTCGGAACCGACCACCAGCGCCCCGGCGGCCAGGGCCTCGACCATCGACCAGGACAGGACGAAGGGATAGGTCAGATAGGCATGCACCCGGCTGACATGCATCAGGTCGACCAGCCGGTCATGGGGCAGCCTGCCGGTGAAATGCACCCGCGACAGATCCAGCCGGTCGCCCAGTTCCTTCAGCAGGACATCCTTCCACGTCCCGCCCTGCGTCGGCATCTGGCCATAGCTGGCCTCGTATCCGCCGACGATGACCACCTCGGCCCGGGGCCGCGCCGCCAGGACAGCCGGCAGGGCGCGCAGGAAGGTATGAAAGCCGCGATAGGGTTCCAGGTTGCGGGCGACATAGGTCAGGACCTCGTCCCCCCGTGCCAGCACCCGACCGTCCGGCAGCGCGAACCGCGCCTCCGGGTCGGGTGCAAGCCGGTCGCAATCGACCCCGTCGAAGATCACCTCCAGCCGGTCACGCAGGACCGGGGGATGGGTGCTGGCCTGCCATTCGGTCGGCGTGACACCCGCATCGGCATGGATCAGCGCCTGTGCCAGATAG
Source organism: Tabrizicola sp. (assembly GCA_046292325.1). GTDB lineage: Bacteria > Pseudomonadota > Alphaproteobacteria > Rhodobacterales > Rhodobacteraceae > Tabrizicola. Next base: position 5,910 of record JBKBRG010000120.1, on the reverse strand, counting down.
GCGGCGCGCGACTGGGCGATCATGACCTGGTCGAAACCGCTGGCCTGGAACTCGGGGTCGAAGCCGACATCGGCGCCAATGCCGCGATAGTAGAACTCGGCAAAGACCAGCAGCCTGGCCTCGGGCCAGACCTCCTTGAGGAACAGCGTCTCGCCCCAGCCCGAATGACCGTAGATCACGTCGGGCACATAGCCCTGGGCGCGCAACTTCCGTGCCAGGCGCGCCACGACCACGCCGCGGTCGCTCATCATCGTGAAGGTCCGGCCAAGTCGGGTGGCGGCAGGGTCGAGCGGCGGCGGCTGGAAGGTATAGCGCTGGGTCGGGATGTCCGAGGTCCGGGTATTCGCCGCGTCGGTGATCGCCCGAACGTCGTGGCCCAGCCGCTGCATCTCGGGGGCGAGATGCAGGAACTGGCCGGGAAAGTTCTGGTGGACGAAGAGCAGTTTCACCCGTCAGGCTCCGAACGCGGCGGCCATCAGAGTCTTGGTATAGGGGGTTTGCGGATCGGTAAACACGGCCTCGCAATCGCCGGCTTCGACGACATCGCCGGCCTGCATCACCATGACCTTGTGGGCCATGGCGCGGATCACCCGCAGGTCGTGGCTGATGAAGATGTAGGCGAGGCCCCACTTGCGCTGAAGCTCGCGCAGAAGATCGACGATCTGCACCTGCACCGTCATGTCCAGCGCGCTGGTGGGTTCGTCAAGCACCACCAGTTTCGGCCGCAGGATCATCGCCCGGGCGATGGCGATGCGCTGGCGCTGACCGCCAGAGAACTCGTGCGGATAGCGCGCCATGGTGGCGGGGTCGAGGCCGACCTCGCGCATGATGCCGGCCACCATCTCGACCCGGTCGCGTCCGGGATCGACGCCGTGGACACCCAGTCCCTCGGCGATGATCTCCTCGACCGTCATCCGCGGCGAGAGGCTGCCGTAGGGGTCCTGGAACACGATCTGCATCTCGCGCCGCAGGCCGCGGAGTTCGGCCCGCCCGAGGCCCTGGAGATCGCGCCCGAGGAAGGTGACCCCGCCCGTCGAGGGGATGAGCCGCAGGATCGCCAGCGCCAGCGTGGTCTTGCCCGAACCGCTTTCGCCGACGATGCCAAGGGTTTCCCCCGCGCGGACCGACAGGGTCGCCTCGTTCACCGCCCGCACATGCCCCACGGTGCGGCGCAGGAGACCCTTCTGGATCGGAAACCAGACCCGCAGCGCCTCGGTGCGCACCACTTCCGCCGCCCCTTCGGGCACCGGGGGCGGACCGCCCTTCTGCTCGGCTGCCAGCAGCTTTTGCGTATAGGGATGCTGCGGATCGGAGAAGATCCTGGCCGCGGGACCCTGTTCCACGATCTCGCCGCCCTGCATGACGCAGACCCGGTCGGCGATGCGGCGCACGATGCCCAGATCGTGCGTGATGAAGAGAAGCGACAGCCCCTCGGACCGCTTCAGATCGGCCAGCAGGTCCAGGATCTGCGCCTGGATGGTCACGTCCAGCGCCGTGGTCGGCTCGTCGGCGACCAGCAGCTCGGGCCCGTTCGCAAGCGCCATGGCGATCATCACCCGCTGGCGCTGCCCGCCGGAAAGCTGGTGCGGATAGGCCCCGAGGCGGCTTTCGGCATCCCGGATGCCGACCTTGCCCAGCAGTTCGATGATCCGGGCACGGGCCCTGTCACCCGTCAGGCCCTGGTGCAGCGCCAGGCTTTCGCCCAGCTGTTTCTCGATCGTGTGCAGCGGGTTCAGGCTGGTCATCGGCTCCTGGAAGATGAAGCTGATGTCATTGCCGCGGATCCGGCGCAGTTCACGTTCCGAGGCGCCCACCATCTGCGTGCCGCCGTAGGTGATCGAACCCGCGATCCGGGCATTGTCGCCCAGAAGGCCCACGGTCGACAGCGCCGTGACCGATTTTCCCGATCCGCTTTCGCCGACCAGCGCCACCGTCTCGCCCTTGGCGATGGCGAAGGAGACGCCCTTCACCGCCTGGATCAGCCGCCCGTCCTGCCGGAAGGTGACGGACAGGTCCCTGACCTCGAGAACACTCATCTGAAGGTCTTTCTGGGGTCGAAGGCATCGCGCACGCCCTCGAAGATGAAGACCAGCAGCGACAGCATGATCGCGAAGGTGAAGAAGGCGACAAAGGCCAGGTGCGGCGCCTGCAGGTTCTGCTGCGCCTGCCGGGTCATCTGGCCCAGCGAGGGCAGGTCTGCCGGCAGGCCGAAGCCCAGATAGTCGAGACTGGCCAGCGTGCCGATGACCCCGGTGATGCCGAAGGGCAGAAGCGTCAGGGTGGCGACCATCGCGTTCGGCAGGACGTGGCGGAACATGATCTGCGTGTCGCTGACCCCCAGCGCCCTGGCCGCGCGGACATATTCGAAGTTCCGCGCCCGCAGGAATTCCGCCCGCACCACACCGACCAGCGCCGTCCAGCCGAAGGCGACCATCAGGCCCACCAGAAGCCAGAAGCCTTTCGACCAGACCGCCGTCAGGATGATGATGACATAAAGCGTCGGCACCGAGGACCAGAGCTCGATGAACCGCTGGAAGAGAAGGTCGGTCAGCCCGCCGAAATAGCCCTGCACGGCGCCGGCGGCGATGCCGATGGCGGTGGTCAGCGCGGTCACGAGCAGTGCGAAGGTGACGGACAGGCGGAAACCGTAGATCACCCGCGCCAGCACGTCGCGGCTGGTGTCATCGGTGCCGAGCCAGTTCTGCGCCGAGGGCGCACCCGGTGCGACGCCGCCGGTATTGACGATGGTGTTGTAGCTGTAGGGGATCAGGGGCCAGAGCATCCAGCCCCGGTTGACCTCGACCCCCGCGGCCTTGCCCGTGCTTTCCACCTCGGCCCGGACGCCATCGGGATCGTCCCAGCAGGCCTCGGACCCGGCGGCGACGATCAGGCACTTCACCTCGGGCGTGGTGTAGTCGGCCTCCGTGCGCAGGTCGCCACCGAAGGCGGTCTCCGGGTAGAACCTGAACACCGGCATGTAATAGCCGCCGTCGTATTTCACCAGGATCGGCCGGTCGTTCGCGATCAGCTCGGCGAACAGCGACAGGCCATACAGCACCAGCAGGATCCACAGGGACCAGTAGGCCCGCCGGTTGGCCTTGAAATTGCGCCAGCGGCGCCGGTTGAGAGCCGAGAGCGCCATCAGCCGCGGCTTTCGAAGTCGATCCGGGGATCGACGAAGACATACATCAGGTCCGACAGGATGCCGACCACCAGCCCGATCAGCCCGAAGGCGAAGAGCGTGCCGAAGATCACCGGATAGTCCCGCTCGACCGCCGACTTGAAGCCCAGCTGTCCAAGCCCGTCCAGCGAGAAGATCACCTCGATCAGCAGGCTCGATCCGAAGAACACCGAAAGGAAGAGACCGGGAAAGCCCGCGATCACGATCAGCATGGCGTTGCGGAAGACATGGCCGTAGAGCACCCGCCCCTCCGACAGGCCCTTGGCGCGGGCGGTCATCACATACTGCTTCTTGATCTCGTCGAGAAAGCTGTTCTTGGTCAGCAGCGTCAGCACCGCGAAGGACGAGATCAGCTGTGCCGTCACCGGCAGGGTGATGTGCCACAGGTAATCGGTGATCTTGCCCCAGAGCGACAGTTCCGACCAGTTGTCGCTGGTCAGCCCGCGCAGGGGGAACCACTGGAAGTAGGACCCGCCGGCAAAGACCACCATCAGCATGATCGCGAACAGGAAGCCCGGGATCGCATAGGCCGCGATGATGATGCCGCTGGTCCAGGTGTCGAAGCGCGACCCGTCATGCACCGCCTTGCGGATGCCCAGCGGGATCGAGACCAGATAGGCGATCAGCGTGGACCACAGTCCAAGCGTGATCGACACCGGCATCTTCTCGATCACCAGATCCACCACCGAGATCGAGCGGAAATAGCTTTCGCCGAAATCCAGCGTCAGATACTTGCCCATCATGATCAGGAACCGCTCGGCCGCCGGGATCGCCTCTTTGCGGCATTCCGGGGCCTTCAGCGAGGGCTCGCCGGTGAAGCCCTCGTCGCAGACGATGCGGGCAAAGCCGAACTGCACCTCTAGCCGGGCAAGGAATTCCGGCGGCAGGCCGCGCGCCCCGACATAGCCGGTCTCCTCTTCCTGCACCCCGCCCTCGGCCGACCCGGAGATGTTCTGGATCGAATCCCCCTCGCCCTCGAAGCGCGCCTGGATCTGCTCGATCGGTCCGCCGGGGACGAACTGGGTCAGCGCGAAGTTGATCAGCATCACCCCGAACAGCGTCGGGATGACCAGCAGAAGCCTGCGAAGGATATAGGCGCCCAAGGTCCCTGCCCGCTTGTCGTTATTTCAACACGCCCTTGGCCTTCAGCGCGTCGGCCTTTTCGGCGTTGTACCACCAGATCGACAGTTCGCCTACTGCATAAGGCGGCAGGGTCGCGGGATGCTCGTACATGTTGTAGTAGGCAACCCAGTTGTCGCGCTTGTAATAGCGCGGGACGATCACGAATTCCGACCGCAGCACCCGGTCCAGGGCACGGATGACATTGGTCAGTTCCTCCCGGCTGTCCGCGGCCTCGACCAGATCCAGCAGCCTGTCCACTGCCGGATTGGCATAGCCCATGCGGTTGCGGCTGGAATTGTCCTTCGCCACCGAGGCCCAGGCCTGCTTCAGGATGCCGCCCGGCTCTGGCCCGCCGTTCACCACCGTCGTCGGCAGCGCGTCGAAGTCGAAGTCCGGCGGGCTCGCGCGCTCCTGCAACTGCGGATCGTCGATGATGTCGAAGCTTGCATCGACCCCCAGCGCGCGCAGGTTTTCCACATAGGCGTTCATCACCGGCAAGAGGTCGGTGCGCGAGTGGATCATCTGCATGCGCAGTTTCTGGCCCTGCGCGTTGCGGCGGATGCCGTCGTCGCCCACGGTCCAGCCCGCCTCGTCCAGAAGCGCCGAAGCCCGCCGCAGGTTCTTCCGGTCGAGGTTGTTCGCCTCGGACGAGACCGAGCCCATCGGCACTTCGTCGGTCAGGATACTGGCCGGCAACAGGCCCTCGTCCACAAGGGGTTTCAGCAGCGCCACCTCCTCGGGCGTCGGCGTGCCGGTCGCCGCCATCTCGGAATTTTCCCAGATGGAGTGGACCCGCGCGAACAGCCCGTAGAACAACGCCTTGTTCGACCATTCGAAGTTGAACATCAGCCCCAGCGCCTCGCGCACACGCGGGTCCTGGAACTGCGGCCGGCGCAGGTTGAAGATGATCGACTGGCCGCCGGCGATATTGCCCGAGGGGATCACCTCCTTGATGATGTCGCCCGAGGTGACCGCCGGAAAGTCGTAGTCATTTGCCCAGCGCTTGGGCAGGCTTTCGTTGCGGAAGGTGTAGACGCCCGCCTTGAACGCCTCCATCGCGGCGTTGTCGTCGCCGAAATATTCGATGCGGATGCGGTCGAAGTTGTTCTGACCCACGTTCAGCGGGTGCTTTTCGCCCCAGTAGTCCGGGTCGCGGGCGTAGATCACCTGCTGGCCGGGCTTGAAGCTTTCCAGAACATAGGGCCCGGTGCCCAGGAAGGGCTCGAGGCTCGACTTCTCCAGATCGCGGTTGTTCTCCTCGTAGTGCTTGCGCGAGAAGATCGGCGTGCTGCCCGCCTGCGCCGGCATGTCGCGGAACGGCGTGCCGGGGGCGAAGGTGAACTTGATCCGGTAGGGATCCAGCACCTCGACCGACTTGAACTTGCCGTTCGCCACCGCACGGAATTCCGGGATACCCTTGTCGCGGAACAGCTCGTAGCTGAACAGCACGTCATCCGCGGTGAAGGGGGTGCCGTCCGAGAATTTCACGTCCTTGCGCAGGTTGAAGATCACCCAGGACCGGTCCTCGGGGTATTCCATCGTCTCGCAGAGCAGGCAGTAGGCGGCGCTGACATCGTCCAGCGTGCCCGACAGGATGGATTCGTAGA
>JBKBRG010000119.1:0-6926 GCA_046292325.1 Tabrizicola sp. | reverse complement strand
GTGGTAGAAGCTGACGACCCCATGCACTTCGGCCTTCGACAGCATCAGCGCCCTGGCGATCTGCGGCACGGCCGCCTCCGGGATGTGACCGAAGGCCTCCTGAATCGCGTGAAGGATCGGCAGCAGAGGCCCCTCCAGCCCCTGATGGGCCTGAAGGATCTCGGCGATCCGGTCGGTCTGGGCGTGGGAATCGAGCATGCGGGCATACCTCTGGCTTGCATGCACAGGTATACCCCTGTTGATAGGATTCTCAATTTGGATATACCGTCAATTGATAGACGGAATTTATCGAAACAGCCGGACAGCCTCGTCCACCAGGGCTTGCAGCACCGGTGTCTGCGGGTCGCGCCGCGCCGCGATCAGGCCCACGGTATGTTCGGCCTCGGGATCGACGATCGGGATCGACGCCAGACGCCCGTCGGCCACGAACATGTCGGCCAGCTTCTTCGGCACGATCGAGGCCCAGCGCCCGGTCAGCACATGGGCCACCAGGGCCATGGTGGAGTTCGACTCGATCATCGGTGCCGCATCCACCCCGGCCTCGCCGAGATGCTGGTTGACGATCCGCCGGTTCTGCATGTCCGAGGTCAGCAGGCACAGGGGCACCGCGGAAAGCTCCGCCCAGCTGATGTGCCGGCGGTGCGCCAGTTCGGACCCCGGCGCGATCAGAAGCCGGTAGAACTCGGTGTAAAGCGGCACCTGCGCGACGCGGCCGAGCGGTTCATTGTCGAGGTAGGTGATCCCCGCCTCCAGGTCCAGCGCCTCGATTCCGGCCAGGATCTCGATGCTTGTCCGAGACAGGATCGAGACGCGCACGTTGGGATGTTTCTGCGTGAAGGGGCCGGTCAGGTCCGCCACCATCGGCAGCGCGGTGGGAATCACGCCCAGCCGCAGGTTGCCGGAAAGCCCGCTGCGCACCACCCGCATCTCGTCCTTCAGCGCCCGCACGTCGCCCACGATGCCCAAGGCGCGGTCCAGCACCCGCTGACCTTCGGGCGTCAGACCCTGAAACCGGCTGCCGCGGAACACCAGCTGCACGCCCAGCTGATCCTCCAGCTGCCGGATCGCAGAGGACAGCGAGGGCTGCGTCACCCCGCAGACCTCGGCCGCGCGGCCGAAGTGCCGCTCCTTGGCCAGCGCAATGAACATTTCCAGCTTGTCGATCATGCCCCGACCCTGACGCGCGCCGCCCTTGCCCGCAAGGCCCTTACCGCTTACCTCTGGCCCATGCGCCGCTTCATTCCCTTTCTGCCGAAACCCGCCATCGTCCCGGTGATCCGTCTTGGCGGCACCATCGGCACCGGTGCCCGCAGCCTGAACGACGAGGCCCTGGCCCCGCTGATCGAGAAGGCGTTCCGCATCAGGCCCACCGCCGTGGCGCTTCAGGTCAATTCGCCCGGTGGCTCGGCGGTGCAGTCCAGCCTGATCGCCGCGCGCATCCGCCGGCTGGCCGACGAGAAGAAGGTGCCGGTCCATGCCTTCGTCGAGGATGTGGCGGCCTCGGGCGGCTACTGGCTGGCCTGCGCGGCCGACGACATCTGGGTGGACGAAAGCTCCATCGTCGGGTCGATCGGCGTGATCTTCGCCAGCTTCGGCTTCCCCGAACTGATGGCGCGCCAGGGAATCGAACGGCGCGTGGTCACGGCCGGCCGCTCGAAAAGCTTCGCCGATCCCTTCCTGCCGCAGAAGCCCGAGGATGTCGAACGGCTGAAGGCCCTTCAGGGGCCGATCCACCAGGCGTTCATCGATCATGTGAAACGCAGCCGCGGTGCGCGGCTGGATCAGACGGCGGATCTCTTCAACGCCGACATCTGGGTGGGACAGCAATCGGTGGACCTGGGCCTGACCGATGGCGTGGCGCATCTGGTGCCCAAGCTGAAGGCGCTTTACGGCGACAAGGTCAAGCCGCTGCCCTTCGGCCGCAAGCGCAGCCTGTTCCAGCGGCTTGGACTGTCGCTGGTGGATGAAACCCTCGGCGCCATCGAGGATCGGGCGCTCTGGGCGCGCTACGGACTTTAGATGCTGTTCAAGATCATCTTCGTCTTTCTGGGCGCCATGGTGCTGATCGCGCTGGTCGGCCGGGCGCTGTTCCCTTCGGCCCTGCCGCGCGTGTTGCGGAAACGGCAATCCCCCCCTCGCTGCGGCAGATGCGGGCGCTATCTGATCGGTCAGACGACATGCGACTGCGGGGGCAAGGCGAAATGACGGCGCTGGTAACGGGGGCAGGCAAGCGGCTGGGCCGGGCAATGGCGCTTTATCTGGCGCAGCGCGGCCATGACGTGGCCGTGCACTATTCCAGTTCCGCCGAGGCAGCCGAGTCCCTTGCCGCCGAGATCCGCGCCCTGGGCCGCCGTGCCCAGACCTTCCGCGCCGACCTGCTGGTCGAGGCCGAGACCCAGGCCCTCATTCCCGCCGTGACCGAGGCGCTGGGCGTGTTGACGGTGCTGGTCAACAACGCCTCGATCTTCGAATACGACCGGATCGACACCGCGACGCGGGAAAGCTGGGACCGGCACATGGAATCGAACCTGCGCGCGCCCTATGTGCTGACGCAGGCCTTCGCGCGCCAGTGCCCTCCGGCCGGGATCGACCCGGCGGGCGAGCCGATTGCCCAAGGCCTGATCGTGAACATGATCGACCAGCGCATCCTGAAACCGACGCCCGAGTTCTCCACCTATACCATTGCCAAGATGGGGCTCTGGGCGCTGACACGGACCAGCGCCCAGGGCCTTGCGCCGAACATCCGGGTGAATGCCATCGGTCCCGGCCCCACCCTGAAGGGCGGCCGTCAGACCGAGGACCACTTCGCGCGCCAACGTGCCGCGACGGTGCTGAAGCGTGGCGCCAACCCGTCCGACATCACCGCTGCGCTCGGATTCTTTCTCGACAGCCCCGGTGTGACCGGCCAGTTCATCGCCGTCGATGGCGGTCAGCATCTCGGGTGGAAGACCCCGGATGTTCTGGGGGTGGAATAGGCCCGAAAGCCGGACGGCACGGCAACTTGTCCACTTCTCACGATCCTGTCACGGCTTGGTCACAATTCGTTTGGAATTTCAGGGATTTGCGCGGTCATGGAAAAATTTTTCCTTGTTTATCAATCCCTTGCAGAAATGCCTAAAAAATAGGCAGGTTCACGAAATGGGCCGAAAACAAGGGAAAATCCGCGATCCCGAAATCTTCTCCGCAGAGTTATCCCCAGATTCCGTGGACAGCTTTGCTCTTGCCTCTGCCCCGGTTCGGTGGCAGCCCGGTTCGAGAATCGATGCACTGTAAACCATGGACGACAAACCCCGCACCGGACATGAGGTGATCCAGGATTACCTCAAGACACTCGACGGCAGCCCCGGCGTCTACCGGATGCTGAATGCCGCCAGCGAGGTGCTCTATGTCGGCAAGGCGCGGAACCTGAAGGCCCGCGTGTCCAACTATGCGCGCCCCTCGGGCCATTCCGGCCGCATCGCGCGGATGATCCATGAAACCGCCTCGATGATGTTCCTGACCACGCGCACGGAACTGGAGGCGCTGCTGCTGGAACAGAACCTGATCAAGCAGCTGAAGCCGCGCTACAACGTGCTGCTGCGCGATGACAAGAGCTTCCCGAACATCCTGATCTCGGCCGAACACCCGTTCCCGCAGATCAAGAAGCACCGGGGCAAGAAGTCCGAAAAGGGCACCTATTTCGGCCCCTTCGCCAGCGCGGGCGCCGTGAACCGCACCCTGAACCAGTTGCAGAAGGTGTTCCTGCTGCGCAACTGCTCGGACTCGATGTTCGAAAGCCGCACCCGCCCCTGCCTGCAATACCAGATCAAGCGCTGTTCGGCCCCCTGCGTCGGCAAGATCACCCCCGAAGGCTATGCGGGCCTCGTCGAGGACGCGAAGCGGTTCCTGGAAGGCAAGACCACCTCCGTCCAGGCCGACCTCGCCCGCGACATGGCCGCCGCCTCGGACGCCATGGAGTTCGAGCGTGCCGCGGCCTTGCGCGACCGGATTCGTGCGCTGACCCAGATCCAGCAGTCGCAGGGCATCAACCCGCAGGGCGTGGCCGAGGCGGATGTCGTCGCGCTCCACCTCGAACACGGGCAGGCCTGCGTGCAGGTGTTCTTCATCCGCGCCAACCAGTCCTGGGGCAACCGCGACTTCTACCCCAGGACCGGGGCGGGGGCGGAAGAGCCCGAGATCCTGGAGGCCTTCCTCACCCAGTTCTACGACGACAAGGACCCGCCGCGGCTGATCCTGTTGTCGCACCCCGTGGACAACCCCGATCTCGTGGCCGAGGCGCTGAGCGCCCGGGCCGGCCGCAAGGTGGAACTCGCCGTTCCGCAGCGTGGTGAGAAGGCGGAACTCGTGGAAAACGCGGTCCGGAACGCCCGCGAAAGCCTCGCCCGGCGCATGGCCGAGTCCACCACGCAGAACAGGCTGCTCCAGGGCCTGGCCGAGGCCTTCGACCTTGATGCGCCGCCCCGGCGGATCGAGGTCTACGACAACAGCCACATCCAGGGAACCAATGCCGTGGGCGGGATGATCGTCGCCGGGCCGGAGGGCTTTCTGAAATCGCAATACCGCAAGTTCAACATCCGGTCCCAGGCCGGGGCGAACGCGGACGACTTCGGCATGATGAAGGAAGTCCTGACCCGCCGCTTCGAGCGCCTGCTGAAGGAAGACCCCGAGCGCAAGACCGACATGTGGCCCGACCTGATCCTGATCGACGGCGGCGCGGGGCAGGTGTCGGCGGTGGCCGAGATCATGTCTGAACTCGGCGTCGAGGACATCCCGATGGTCGGCGTCGCCAAGGGCATCGACCGCGACGCCGGGAAAGAGGAATTCCACCGCCCCGGCGAACGCCCCTTCGCCCTGCAAAGGAACGACCCCGTTCTCTACTTCATCCAGCGCCTGCGGGATGAGGCCCACCGCTGGGCCATCGGCGCCCACCGCGCCAAACGGGCGAAGGCGGTCAGCCTGACCCCCCTCGACGACATCCCCGGCATAGGAGCCACCCGCAAACGCGCCCTCCTGCAACACTTCGGGTCGGCGAAGGCTGTGGCCCGGGCGGGGGTCGAGGACCTGCAAGCCGTGGACGGGATTTCCCAGGCGATGGCCAAGACCATCGCCGACTACTTCTCGGCGAAGGGCTGACGGCGGCCACATCGTAGGGTGCGCTACCGCGCGCCCAATGGCCGAAAAGTCGCACGTTACTGGTCGACGATGAACAAACTCCGGTTCATCTGTGCGGTAAACGAGGAGAAGTAGGGATTATTCATTGCGTCGCCCTTCTTCAATTCGGCCTGATGAACCTTCGCCCAATTTGGGAAGAAGTTCTTCCCCAATACCCCCTCAACTCTTCCCTCCGTCACCGCCGCCTGCGTGATCTCCAGCGTCACCGCCTTCAACCGCACACCCTCGCCGAACACCGCCGAAAGGTCCTCCGGGTCCACTTCCCGCACCGTCTCGGGCTTGGTGATGTCGTCGAAGGTCACCAGCATCGGCCACGCCTCGGAGGTCAGCTCGATCGGCGTGTCCTTCGGGAACCCGACAATCTCACCCACCCCCTCCGCCGACTTCGCAAAATGCCCACGCGGCACCGCAATTGCGAATCCGGCGTTCAGCCCCGGTTCGCCCTGCCAACCACTGCCACCCTTCAGCAGGGCAAAGAGCCAGCGACCCGGCAACACCTCGACGGCAAGAGCCTCTCCCGTCACCCGGACGCTGGCCGACGAAGGGTCGACACCGCTGAACAGTGCCTTCCCAAGCGCGCCCGTTCCCTCCCAGTCAATGCGCTGGACGACCGATCCACGCACCTCACCGTCGGGAGTCTCGATGACCAAGGTCAGCCGCTGGTTCCAGGATTCGCTAGGCGAGCACCCCGTCAGCAACAGCGCGACAACACTCAACAGACTCAGCAATCGCACCATAGGCAAAGCCTCACCTCAAACTTGCGGCCAGCCTAACACAACCTTCCGCACCCATCCCCCTCCGAAACCCCATACCTTCCATCTGTCCCCAAGTATCCCCGCCGGAGGCATCCACCGCCCGCCCCAGGCGCTCCCCCCACCACCTCAGCGCACCACAAGCCCCAAGCACCTCCCCTCCCCCTCCGTGGGGAGGGGATGGGGGTGGGGGCACCGGGCCAGCCCCGATTCGCGACGGATGGTTAACGGCCTCCCGTGCATACGCGCGTATGCATGGAGTGTAGACGCGATGTAGACGCAAAGAAGACGCCGTATCTACAGCCAACCCCTTGATCTAACACACCGAACGCCGCTCGCGGCGTCACTTCACCACGAACCCATGCGCGAACGGGTCGCGGTCGTCGATGAAGATCGTGTTGATCCCCGTCTGCCGCGCCCACCCGGCGACCGAGGGCACGATCGCCTGCCGTCCCGCCACCGTCGCCGCCGCCTCGACCCGCCCCTTGAAGATCGAGCCGATGATGCTCTCGTGGTGGAACTCGTCGCCGACGCGCAGCTTCCCCTTCGCCGCCAGCTGCGCCATCCGGGCCGAGGTTCCCGTCCCGCAAGGGCTGCGGTCGATCGCCTTTTCCCCATAGAACACGGCGTTCCGGGCATGCGCCCCCGGCACCGTGGGCCTCCCCGTCCACAGGATATGGCTCAAGCCCCGGATCTGCGGATGCTCGGGATGCACGAAGTCATATTTCGCGTTCAACGCCGCCCGCAACTTTGGCGACCACCCCACCAGATCGCCCGCCGTATGGTCGGCAATGTCGCGGAAACAGGCCTGCGGCTCGACGATCGCATAGAAGTTCCCGCCATAGGCGACGTCCACCACGACCTCGCCCAGACCTTCGACCTCGGCCGTAAGCCCCTCTGCGTGAAGGAAACCCGGCACATTGGTCAACCGCACTTCCTCGACGAAGCGCCCGTCCTGTATATACGCCACATCGACCTTTCCAGCCGGGGCTTCCACCGCCA
>JBKBRG010000118.1:0-6987 GCA_046292325.1 Tabrizicola sp. | reverse complement strand
TTGACTGGTTCAACCGATCACGACCACACTCCGCTCTCAACGGCACATCGCCCCTCGCAAGGGTGAACAACCTGATGAGAACTCACAGCTAGCTGGCCTTTGCGTTCCAGGCCTCGATCTTGCGGTAAAGCGTCGAGGGCGAGACATCCAGCACCCGCGCGGCCTTCGGAATCGAGCCGCCGTGCAGCGCCAGCGTCGCCTCGATCAGGCGGCGTTCGGCCTCGGCCAGGGGCAGGCCAAGAAGGCTTTCGGCGCTGAATGCGTCCGGGGCGGCCATCGGCGTCGGCAGCGGGTCGGGCTCGCGCCCTTCCTCTGCGAGGCCGGGGGGAAGCATGTCGGGCGTCACCCAGCCGCCCTCGTTCAGCACCACCACGTTGCGCATCACGTTCAGCAGCTGGCGGACATTGCCCGGCCAGGGCAGGGACAGCATCAGGGCCCGGGTGGCGGGGTCGAGACCGTGGAACACCCGCCCCTCTTCCTGAGCAAAGCGGGCCAGCGCGGCCTCGGCGATCTCGATCACGTCCTGCCCGCGCTCGCGCAGCGGCGGCATGTGGATCGGCACGACATAGAGGCGGTAATAGAGGTCCTCGCGGAACTGCCCGCGGCGCACGGCGTCCAGCGGATCGCGGTTGGTGGCGCAGACGATCCGCACGTTCACCTTGCGCGGCCGCGTCGCCCCCACCGGCTGGACGGTCGAGGTTTGCAGGAAGCGCAAGAGCTTGGTCTGAAGCGCGGGCGCCATTTCGCAGATCTCGTCGAGGAACAGCGTCCCGCCATCGGCCGCCTGGGCGGCGCCCTGCTTGTCGGAGATCGCGCCGGTGAAACTGCCCTTCATGTGGCCGAACACCTCGGATTCCAGCAGGTCCTGCGGGATCGCGCCGCAGTTCAGCGCGATGAAGGGGCCATTGGCGCGGTTGGAATTGGCGTGGACGGCCAGCGCACAGAGCTCTTTTCCGGTGCCGCTTTCGCCGGTGATGAACACCGTCGCCATCGAGCGTGCGACCGAACCGATGGTCATGTGGATGCGCTTCATCGCATCGGACGAGCCGATGAAGCCCGAGTTTTCCGCGACTTCGGCCGGGTCCCGGCTGCGCGTGGCCAGCTGCGGGTCGGCCTTTCCGGTTTCGCGCAGGTTCGCCTCGGCCAGGGCATTCTGGACGACGGACAGGAATCGCCCCTCGTCGAAGGGCTTGACCAGGAAATCGTGCGCCCCGGCCCGCATCGCCTCGACCGCGCGGCTGACCGAGCCGTTGGCCGTGATCGCGATCACCCGGGTTTCCGGCTGGATCGCCTGGATTTCGCGCATCAGTTCCAGCCCGTCGCGGTCGGGCAGGATCAGGTCAAGCAGGACGACCATCGGGCGATGCGCCCGGAACTGTTGCAGGCCGTCCTCGGCAGTTCCCGCAACGGCCACCCGGTGCCCGGCGGTGGCCAGGATCGAGCGATAGACCATCTGCAGGGACAGGGTGTCCTCGACCAGAAGGACGGACGGTCGGGACAGGGAGGTGACGGATTTCACGCGGCGGGCCCCTCGGGCGGCTTGGTGGATCGGATCAGGCGGATCAGCACGGCAAGTTCGGCCGCCAGCGTCGGCATCAGCCGGTCGAGCGCGCCCTGGTCCCGGGCATGGGCAATGGCGTTCAGGTTTTCGGCCATCTCCTGCAACGAGATCGCGCCGACCGACCCCGACAGCGAGATCAGCACATGGCTCGCCTCGCGCAGCGCCTTCCAGTCAAGGTCGGCCGCGCCCTTGGCCAGCTTGGCCTCGGTGGCGGTCAGATCCTCGGTCAGACGCGCCAGCAACTCGGCAGCAAGATCCGGTCCCGTGATCTGCAAGAGGTGGTGCAGCCGCGCAGCGTCGAACTGTTTCAGTCCCGAGCCGGGCGGGGGAGGCGCGTCGGCCAGGCGCACCATCGTCTCTTCGATCAGCTGAAGGGCGGCCCGTTCCTCGGAGGTGGTCAGGAACGGCCGCACCGCCGCGACCGCCTGATACAGCCCGGAGAGGGCCTCCAGCTTCCCAAGCGGGAGCGTCATCCGAGAATCGTCCCGAAATGCGAAGGAATTCTTTGCATAATGCAAAGACTGCCGCAGTTCCGGGTGTCTGTCCAGCGCGTTTCGCGCTATCCGCGCGCGAGGCCAAGCGATTGCAACGCCTGGGTGATCTCGTCCAGGATCGCCGGGTCGTCGATCGTGGCGGGCATCTTCCAGGGCGCCCCGTCGGCGATCTTGGCCATCGTCCCGCGCAGGATCTTGCCCGAACGGGTCTTGGGCAGGCGGTCCACCACGACGGCGCGCTTGAAATCGGCGACCGGGCCGATCCGTTCACGGACCAGTGCCACGCATTCCCTGACCACCTCGGCATGCGGGCGGTTCGAGCCCTTGTTGAGACAGAGGAAGCCCAGCGGCGACTGGCCCTTCAACTCGTCGGCCACCCCGATCACGGCGCATTCGGCCACGTCCTTGTGGCTGGCCAGCACTTCCTCCATCGCGCCGGTGGACAGGCGGTGGCCGGCGACATTGATCACGTCATCGGTGCGCGCCATGATGTAGAGATAGCCGTCCGCGTCGATGTAGCCCGCGTCGCCGGTTTCGTAGTAACCGGGGAAATGGGTGAGGTAGCTCTTGCGGAAGCGGTCCTCGGCGTTCCAGAGGGTCGGCAGCGTGCCGGGGGGCAGGGGCAGCCTGATCGCGATGGCGCCGAGCGTGCCGGGGCTGACCGGGTGGCCGCCTTCGTCCAGCACCTGCACGTCGAAGCCGGGCATGGCGACGGAAGGCGATCCGATCTTGACCGGCAGGTGTTCGATCCCCAGCGGGTTTGCGGCGATGGCATAGCCGGTCTCGGTCTGCCACCAGTGGTCGATCACCGGAACCTTGAGGTGGGCCTGCGCCCAGTGGATCGTGTCGGGGTCGGCGCGCTCACCGGCAAGGTAGAGCGCCTGGAGCGTGGGCAGCGGCGGGACCAGCTTGCCGTCGGGATCGTCGCGCTTGATGGCGCGAAGGGCGGTGGGGGCGGTGAAGAAGCTGCGCACCTTGTGTTCGTTGATCACACGCCAGAAGGCGGCGGCGTCGGGGGTGCCGACGGGCTTGCCTTCATAGACGACGGTGGTGCAGCCGGCGATGAGGGGGCCATAGCAGATGTAGCTGTGCCCGACGACCCAGCCCACGTCCGAGGCGGCCCAGAACACGTCACCCGCGCCGACGTTGTAGATCGCGCGCATGGTCCAGTTCAGCGCCACGAGGTGCCCGGCGGTGGGCCGCACCACGCCCTTCGGCGCCCCGGTGGTGCCGGAGGTGTAGAGGATATAGGCCGGGTGGTTGCCCGCGACCGGGGTGCAGTCGGCGGGCGTGACGCCGTGCTGGAAGGCATGCCAGTCGAGGTCGCGGCCCGGGGTGAGCTTCGCGACTTCCTGTTCGCGCTGGAAGATGACGCAGAATTCGGGCTTGTGGCTGGCCTGGTCGATGGCCGCGTCGAGGAGCGGCTTGTAGTGGACAACGCGCGACGGCTCGATCCCGCAGGAGGCAGCGATGACCGCCTTCGGGGTGCAGTCGTCGATGCGGACGGCCAGTTCATGCGCCGCGAAGCCGCCGAAGACGACGGAATGGATCGCGCCGAGGCGGGCACAAGCGAGCATCGCCTCCAGCGCCTCGGGGACCATGGGCATGTAGATGATGACGCGGTCGCCCTTTTCGATGCCGCGCGCCCTCAGCGCCCCGGCCAGGCGGGAGACGCGATCCTGAAGCTCGGCATAGGTGATGACGTGCTTGGTGCCGGTGACGGGGCTGTCATGGATGATCGCGGGCTGCTTGCCGCGCCCGGCGACGACATGGCGGTCCACGGCATTCCAGCAGGTGTTGACCTCGGCGTCGGTGAACCATTCGTAGAGCGGGGCGCGGCTGTCATCCAGGGCTTTCCTGGGTTTCCTGACCCAGTCGATGCCCCCGGCGGCGCCCATCCAGAACCCTTCCGGGTCCGCCTGCCACTGGCCGTAAACCTGAGCATAGCCCATCGCGATCTCCCCCCCGCTGATGCTGCCTTTGCCGCGTGTGGTAAGCGATGGGATGCCCTTCGCGCAACGCTGTTACCGGCAACAGGCTGCGGTCAATTTGCAGAATTTGCGCTTAGCGGCGAGAAAGATTTGCAAAGTAAGACGGGCGGGCAAAACCCGCCGCGCGCAGGCCGGAAATTTGCAAAGCTCCGGGCCCGCCGATTCGCGTCGATGACCTTTCGTCACTCGTTGCGTGGTGTCAGCCGTAATGCGCCACCGGCGTTCCGGCGATGGCGGACATGTTCAGAAGGCCCCGCGCGGTGATCGCCGGGGTCACCACATGCGCCTTGTTGCCCATGCCCATCAGGATCGGGCCGACCTCAAGGCCCCCGGCCTTGACCTTCAGGATGTTGCGCACGCCGGAAGCGACCTCGGAAGAGGCGAAGACCAGCACGTTGGCCGCCCCGTCATAGCGCGAGTTCGGCAGGAGACGGTCGCGGATCGACTGGTCGAGGGCCGCGTCGATGTTCATCTCGCCCTCATAGGCGAAATCGGGCTCGCGCTGGTCCAGAAGTTCCAGCGCCTCGCGCATCCGGCGGGCCGAGGCGGTGTCCATGTTGCCGAACTGGCTTTGCGTGCAAAGCGCGATCTTGGGCGTCAGGCCGAAGCGGCGGACATGCCGCGCGGCGCCGATCACGGTTTCCATGATCTGCTGAGGCGTCGGCTCCGGGTGCACATGGGTGTCTGCGATGAACAGCGGGCCATCCTCGAGGATCATCATCGACAGCGCGGCCACCGGATGCAGCCCGCCGCGCGCCAGGATCTGGCGGACATAGCCGAGGTGCCAGTTGAACTGGCCGAAGGTGCCGCAGATCATGCTGTCGGCCTCTTCGCGGTGGACCATGATCGCGGCGATGGCGGTGGTGTTGGTGCGCATCACCGCGCGGGCGATGTCGGGCGTCACCCCGCGCCGGGCCATCAGGTCGTGATAGGCACCCCAGTAGTCGCGGTAGCGGTGGTCGTTCTCCGGGTTCACCAGATGGAAGTCGCGGCCCGGCCGGATCGGCAGTCCATAGCGTTCGCAGCGCGCCTCGACCACTTCGGGGCGGCCGATCAGGATCGGAACCTCGGTGGTCTCCTCCAGGATCGCGTTGGCCGCGCGCAGCACCCGCTCGTCCTCGCCTTCGGCAAAGACGATCCGGCGCGAGGCTGTCCGCGCGGCCTCGAACACCGGGCGCATCAGGAGCGCGGACTTGAAGACCGAACCGTCGAGCTTGCGCTTGTAGGCGTCGAGGTCGGCGATGGGGCGGGTGGCGACGCCGGTTTCCATCGCGGCGCGGGCGACGGCCGAGGCGACGGTGCCGATCAGCCGGGGATCGAAGGGCTTCGGGATCAGGTAGTCGGGCCCGAAGGCCATGGTCTCGCCCCGGTAGGCGGCGGCGGCCTCGGCGCTGGTGGTGGCGCGGGCCAGCGCGGCGATGCCCTCGATGCAGGCGAGTTCCATCTCGTCGTTGATTGTGGTCGCGCCCACGTCCAGTGCGCCCCGGAAGATGAAGGGGAAGCAGAGGACGTTGTTGACCTGGTTCGGAAAGTCCGACCGCCCGGTGGCGATGATCGCGCCGGGGGCGACCTTGCGGGCCTCGTCGGGCAGGATTTCCGGGGTGGGGTTCGCAAGCGCGAAGATGATCGGGTTCGGCGCCATCTTCGCCACCATCTCGGGCGTCAGCACGCCGGGGCCGGACAGGCCGAGGAAGAGGTCGGCGCCCGCGATCACCTCGGAGAGCGTGGCGGGGGTGGTGCCTTGCGCGAAGGCGGCCTTCTGCGGGGTCATCTGCGCCTCGCGCCCGTGGTAGACCAGCCCCTCCAGATCGCAGAGCCAGATGTTCTCGCGCTTCACCCCCAGCTTCACCAGCATCTCCAGGCAGGCGATGCCCGCCGCCCCGCCACCGGTGGAGACGACCTTGATCTCGCCGAAGTTCTTGCCCGCGACGATCATCGCATTGGTGGCGGCCGCGCCGACCACGATGGCGGTGCCGTGCTGGTCGTCGTGGAACACGGGGATGTTCATCCGCTCGCGGCAGAGCTTTTCGACGATGAAGCAGTCGGGGGCCTTGATGTCCTCGAGGTTCACCGCGCCGAAAGAGGGTTCGAGCGCGCAGACGATCTCGGCCAGCTTCACCGGATCGGGTTCGTTCACCTCGATGTCGAAGCAGTCGATGTTGGCGAATTTCTTGAACAGGACGGCCTTGCCTTCCATCACGGGCTTGGCGGCCAGCGCGCCGATGTTGCCAAGGCCAAGGACCGCGGTCCCGTTCGAGATCACCGCGACGAGGTTGCCACGGGAGGTGTAGCGGCTGGCCGTTGCCGGGTCGGCCTTGATCTCGAGGCAGGCCTCGGCCACGCCGGGCGAATAGGCACGGGCGAGATCGCGGCCGTTGGCAAGGGGCTTCGTCGCGCGGATTTCCAGTTTCCCGGGTTTGGGAAACTCGTGATAATCCAGCGCCGCCTGCCGCGCACTGTCGTTCCTGGCCTCGTCCATTCACCCCTCCCGCAAAACTGGTTTAGCGTTAAACCAGTATTTCCAGATCGCCAAGTTGCGGCTTTCCGCAGCCAGCTTGCAAATCGGTTTCGCGCCGATCACCATGGCGCCATAGCACGGGGAATGCCATGACGGAAACACGCGCGGAAGTTCGGCTGCCGACGAAAGAGCTTCGTGAGGATCTGCCCTTCTACACCCGGACTCTCGGGTTCAGGCTGGACATGATCTTTCCCGCCGACAACCCCGAGGTGGCGGTGCTGTCCGGCCATGGCGTGCGTCTGCGCATCCAGAAGGGCGCACCGGAATGCCCCGGCACGCTGCGCATCCTGACCGACGATCCCGACTTTGCCGGCGGCGCGCGCGCTCTGGTCGCGCCGAACGGGACCCGGGTGGAGATCGACGAACTGAACCCGCCGGTCGTGACGCCCGCGACCGAACATGCCTTCGTGGTCCGGCGTCTGG
>JBKBRG010000117.1:0-7003 GCA_046292325.1 Tabrizicola sp. | reverse complement strand
TGCGTCCGCCGCTCGGGCCCGCCGCGCGCGCCGCGACTGATGTTGTCGGGGAACCGGACCTCGTGAAACGCCATCACATGCCCCTCCGTCCCAGCGAGACGGCGCGGGCGATGTCTGCCGCAACCTGCGTCCGCGACTGCCGGAAGCTCTCGGCGTCACGTGCCATGATGGTGACGTTGACGCCGCCGCCCGCGCCGTAGCTCTGCGACTCGCGCCGCGACAGCACCCGCTCGCCGCGCTGCAGGATCGCGGGCACCTCGTCATGGCGCAGCCCCGCTATGCCGCCTGAATGCATTCGCGGGGCGGCGGCGAAAGCCATGGCCGGGACCATGCGCGAGGGCCCCTCGGACCCCACCAACCCGCCCGAGTGCAGGACGTTGGCGAAGATGCCGCCCGCGCCGGAGAACACGCCGGAGAGCGCGTTTGCGATCGGCCCGAGGATGAACCGCCGCGCCGCGAGCTGGGCGAGATCGGCCAGCAGCGAGGTGACCAAGTCGCGGAAGTTCAGCTTGCCAGTCCGAACGAAGTCGCCGACGGCGCTCTCGGCAGACTGGAAGGCGCCGACGAGGCTCTGGCCGATATCGCCGCCGATCTCGCGGGCCTTGCTGGCGTAATCAGACAGCGCCGCCGTGACCGCCCGCCACCCGGTGACGGCCGCCTCGGTCGCGGGCTCCGCTGCAGCGGCGGCGGCTCCGGCCGCCGCGCCTGCATCCGTCGCGGCGCGTCCGGCATCGCCGAGCGCCGTTTCCAGCCGCTCGGCAGCACCCGTGGCCTCGGTCAGCGCATCGGCACTGGCCTCGTCGGTGCCGCGCACCGCGTCGCGTAGCGCCTGCCAGCTTTCGAGCGGGGCGCGGGCCCCTTCCGCCAGATCGCGCGCGGCCCCGCGATAGACGTTGGCGGATTCGAGGGCTCTGTTCGCCGCCTCGGTCAGGCCGAAATCGGGCGCGGTCATTGGATTGTCCTCGAAGGCCCGGTCGAACGCCGTCTGCGCCACCGTGGTGGCGGCACTGGCCGCACCCTCGAAACGGTTCTCGATCTCGCCGAGGTCGAGGTCGGGCACCAGCGAGATGCGCCGCTCCGACCCGAGCGCTTCGAGCCCTTGGTTGATGCCGCCGATGAAGCCGTTGATGCGTGACACCACGCCGTTCAGCATCGCCTCGACACCGTCGACCAGGCTGTTGGCCGCCTGGAACGCCAGATCGCCGATGGCGGCCGGCAGCAGGCCCCAGATCGCCTTGATCGCCTCGTAGGCGCCTTCGAAGGTGTTCGCCGCCGTATTGCCGAAACCGACCACGCTTTCGATGGCGGTCTGCATGCCCCACGCTGCGTCAGCCTTCAGGTCAAAGAACATTGCCGTGGCCGCAACTCCCGCCGCAGCAGCGCCCATCCTGATCCGCTCCCAGACCTCGACGGCGAGGTCCTTCAGGAGCGACATCGCTTCACCGAACCCGCCCGCGCCGGAGACCAGACGCGTGAACTGGTAGACGAGCTCGCCCGCGCCGACGATCAGCGCGCCGATGCCGGTGCGGATCAGCGCCCCGCGCAGGACGACCAGCGCCGTGGCGAGGCCACGAACTGACAGAGCCGCAGCGGCCATGCCAGCGACCCAACGTCCCGTGAGGAACGCCGCGAAGGTGGCAGCGTAGGTCGTCAGGCGGCCGATGTTGTCGAAGAGACCACGTATCGCGATGCCAAGCGGACCGGTGCGGCTGGCGACCGCCGCCATGGCATTGGCGACGGCCTCCAGCGCGGGCGCGGCGGCAACGGCCAGCTGGTTCGACAGCCCGCGCCAGATCAGCCCGAGCCGGGAGATCGCATCGTTCGTCCGCTCGATCTGGTCGGCATCCTGCTCGGAGACCACGACCCCGAAAGCAAGCACGTCCTCCGTCGCCTGGCGCAGCGTTGCCGTGTCGATCCGGCTCATGGCGATCGAGCCTTCCTCGCCGAAGAGCTGGCCCGCGACAGCCGCACGTTCGGCGGCGGGCACGAAGCTCTCGATGGCGGCGTTGATGGCACCGACACGCTGGTCCAGCGGCAAGGCGATCAGCTCATTTGCTGAAAGCCCCAGCCGGTCGAGCGCGTCGGCAGCAGGGCCGGTCCCGGCGGCCGCCTGACTGAGACGGCGCGTCAGATCCTTGGTGGCCTGCTCGATGCCGGACATGGAGACGCCCGCCAGATCGCCCGCGCGCTCCAGCGTCTGGATCGAGGCGACGGTGGTGCCGAGCGACTGCGCCAGCTTCGCCTGCGCATCGACCGTCTGCAGGCTGGACCGGATCATCGCCACGCCAGCAGCGGCTGCGGCGGCCACGGCAGCGGCAGCCGCGACCCGCACCCGCCGCGAGAAGGCCGCGAGCCGGGCGTTCGCGGCTTCCATCTCCCGGCTCAGCCGTCCGAAGCCGCGCGACCCGGCCTCGCCCACGCCTTCGAGTTCGGCGCGCACCTGCCGTCCGCCCACGGCCGCGAGGCGGACGCTGACCCTCTTCTCAGCCATGGGAATGATCCATCTTTTCGTTGAGCTTGGCCACCATCACCGCTTCGATGACGGGCAAGAGTTCACCCGCAGCAGCGGGCGGGACGCCGAGCGCATTTCCCAGAGCGAGGGCCGCGGACAGGTCCCAGCCGACCACCGCGCCGGGCAGCACGCGCAACTGACCGCCGAGGCGGCCGACGAGATCCCAGACCTGCCAGCCCTCATGGGTTAGCGGCCGGTTCAGGCGCGTCGGGCAGTCTTCGCACGCTTGCGCGCAGGCTTCGCAGTAGCGCTCGCCCCCGCCGAAGGACCACTCGGCGAGAGCGCGGAGGCGTTTTTTTCCTGTTCCAGCAGCAGGCCTTTGGACACGTAGGTCAATTGGAAGGCCTCGAAGATCGGCCAGACGTCGAGCAGCGCGTCGATGGCCTCGGGGGTGGGATCGATCGGGTTGCCGTCGGCATCGCCGATGCCCTCCCAGCCGAGCACAGCCCGTCGCGCCAGCGCCTTGGCGAAGGCGACGGCGCGCTCCTCGTCGGAAGCCTCCTCGGGCACCGCCTCGACGGCGGGGTCGCTGCGCGTCGCGACCATCAGGGCGGTCGTCAGCGGGCGCAGTTGCACCCGGACGCCGGGGGCGAGGTCATGCCAGCGCGGCGCGTTGGTCAGGTCGAGCGTCAGCATCAATACGTCTCCACATCGTTCACGAGGGTGGCGGTGCACATCCGGCCGACCACGCTGTCGCGCGCGGCCTGCCAGTCGAAGGTGGCCTGCACGCCCTGCGGCCCGGAAATCTCGATGCGCGGGCGCGGCAGGTAGACGGCGTGCACGGTGAAGGAGAAGCTTTCGCCTGAAGGCAGGACGTAGGCGAATTCCATCTCGCAGGCCTCGCCGTTGATCGCCTGCGTCACCAGCGTCTGGTCGGCGAAGCGCACCTCGATCCGGCCCGTCAGCGCGGCAATGGATGGATCCGCGCCATCGATGCGGCCGTCCGAGCGGATGGTCTCGATCCGGTCGAGGTTGTTGGCGTAGGTGATCTCGGCCGAGACCACATTGCCGAGGGCGGTGCCGTTCCGGGTGATCGCCCCGTTGAAATGGCCGAAGCGCTTCAACTCCAGTGCGGCGGGCGTTCCGGCACTGGTCGTGGTGCCGACCGTCTCGCCCTGCGCCACCAGCCGCGCGGTCGCGGTGAGCAGGCCCGAGCGCTGCATCTGCCAGGTGATCTGGTCGAGCACGCAGCCCGAGTACATCGCATAGCGGGGCACCTCGGGCATGCCGGTCTCGATCGACATCGAGGGCAACGTCCAGGACCCCGACTGAAATTCGTGGCTGTACGGGGCCTCCGCGCCCGTGGTCGTGGGCGCGCCGAAGGCTGCCTTCAGCCAGAAGCCGAACGCCTCGGCGTCCAGCGGCACGACGACGTCGCCGTCGGCCGTCACGGCGTCCTTGATCGGCGCTAGCGGATCGCGGCCGTAGCCGAGAAGCTCCGAATTCAGCAGCGGCTGCTCCGCGCCGAGCGACGTGCTGGCGAAGGGCATGCGGGTGAAGCCGCTGACGGGCGGCGTTCCATAGGTCGTCTCGAACGCAAGCGCCATCAGCGCTCGCGCCCCTTGGGCTCGTGCCATGTTCGTCTCCTGTGGTCGGTTGGGTCAGGCCAGCGGGTCGGCCGTGGAATAGTGCAGCACGACCGGGATAACGGCGGCCTTCAGACTCGCCGCGCCCTCGACCGGCAGATCGACCGGGCGCGGGGCTTCGGCCTCGACCCAGTCGCAGAACCCGCCCAGCGTCCGGTCGGCGGCGAGCGCTGCGCCGATGCTGGCGGTCAGCGTGTCAAAGGCGGCGTCGCGATCGGCACCCTGAACGACCGCCTCGATCTCGGCTCGGTGCTGGTAGTGATAGCGCAGCGGCGACAGCGTGACTTCGGGCGCACCTGGTTCGCCATCGCGCAGGATCATCAGGCCCTCGACCGGCATGCGCTCGGGCAGCACGTCCCCGCGCAGAGCGGTGGCGGGCAGCGCCGAGAGCCGCGCGTGCAGCGCGACGAGGATGGTTTCGCGAGGTGTCATGGGTCGGCCGAGTTGGAAATCGCGTCGAGCACCGGACAATCGGGGACTTCGGCGCCCGAACACCTGGATGCAGTTGTAGCGAGGACGGATTCGATACGCCGAAGATCCGCGATCCTCGCGCGGACATCGGCAAGGTGCCGCTCCGTCCGTTCCTTGACCTCGGCGCAGGTCGGCGCGGCGCCGTCGCCGAGCCCCATCAGCCCGCGGATGTCCTCCATCGAGAACCCGAGTTCGCGGGCGCGCAGGATGAAGCGGAGGCGTGTGGCGTGTGCGGCGGAATAGACCCGGTAGCCGGCGTCCGTGCGGGGCGGGTCGGGCAGCAGGCCGGTCTTCTCGTAATAGCGGATCGTCTCGATGTTGCAGCCGGTCGCCCGGGCCAGGTCGCCGCGTGTGAAGCCGCTCTCGCGCTCGTGATCGGTCATGGGCAAGTTTCCTCTTGAGCCTGTAGTTGCTACAGACCCTACACCCATCGTCAATCACAGACGAGAGGTGCGCGACATGGCGCTGACAGACGACAGAACGGACAGCACGGGCGCGGATCGCCCCGCCCGAAAGGGCTGGCTCGCGGCGGGCGGTGTGGTGGGCGCCTTTCTCGCCTCGGCCTGCTGCATCGGGCCGCTGGTGCTTCTGACTCTCGGCATCTCGGGCGCCTGGATCGGCAACCTGACGGCTCTGGAGCCTTACAAGCCGATCTTCGCCGTGATCGCGCTCGGCTTCATCGCGGCGGGTTTCTGGCAGGTCTATTTCCGCAAGCCAACCGTCTGCGAACCCGGTTCCTACTGCGCAAGGCCAGCATCGGCGCGCATCACCAAGTCGGCTCTCTGGGCCTCCCTGATCCTCGTTCTCGCAGCCCTCACCATCGACTGGTGGGCCCCGCTTCTCTACTGACCCCGAAAGGACATCCACATGAAGAAGATCCTTGCACTCGCCTTGTTCGGCCTGACCGCCGTTGTGCCGATCACCGCCATCCCTGTTGCCGCGCAGACCGTCGCCGCCGAGCAGACCGTCACCTTCGCGGTGGACAACATGACCTGCGCGCTCTGCCCAGTCACCGTGAAGCGTGCGATGGAGGGCGTCGCGGGCGTGCGCGCCGTCGAGATCGACTTCGATGCCCGCACCGCCACGGTGATCTTCGACACCGCCGCGACGAGCGCCGACGCCATCGCGACCGCGTCGGCCAATGCAGGCTACCCGGCGCGTGTCGCGGGCTGACGAGATGACCGAGCAGTCCGACCGCAAGCTGATCGCGACAGGGATCGTCGGCACCGTCATCGCGGCGCTCTGCTGCTTCACTCCGGTGCTGGTGGTGCTTCTGGGTGCCGTGGGCCTGTCGGCCTGGCTGGGTTGGCTCGACTACGTTCTGCTGCCCGCGCTCGCCTTTTTCGTCGCGCTGACCGTGTACGCGGTCTGGAGACGGCAGCGGCGCCAGACCACTCGAACGGATGGATGACTTGATGAAAGACGATTGCTGCGCGCCCAAGGGCGATTTCGACCTTGCCGTGATCGGCGCCGGATCGGCCGGGTTCTCGGCCGCGATCACCGCCGCCGAGGGAGGCAAGCGCGTCGCGCTGATCGGCCATGGCACCATCGGCGGGACCTGCGTGAACGTGGGCTGTGTGCCCTCCAAGACGATGATCCGGGCCGCGGAAGCCCTGCACGGTGCGCAGACAGCACATCGGTTTCCGGGCCTGAACAGCGAGGCGCAGGTCGCCGACTGGTCGGCGCTGATTGCGGCCAAGGACGATCTTGTCGCGACACTGCGCCAGAAGAAGTACGCCGATCTGCTGCCGGGCTACGGCGGTGTGACCTATCTCGACGAGGGTCCGGCGCGTCTCGTCCTCGGCGGGGTCGAGGTCGGCGGGCGCAGGATCACGGCTCCCAAGGTGATCGTCGCGACCGGTGGCCGACCCGCCGTGCCCGACATCCCTGGGATCCAGGACGCACCAACGCTCGACAGCACGTCGCTGCTGGAGCTGGACCGGTTGCCCGAAAGCCTGATCTTCCTCGGCGGCGGCTACATCGGCGTGGAGCTGGCGCAGATGATGGCGCGGATGGGCACCCGCGTCACCATTGTCTGCCGCTCGCGCCTGCTGCCGCGCACAGAGCCGGAGGTGTCCCGGGCGCTGACGGAGACGCTGCGCGCCGAGGGCGTCGCGGTTGTCGATGGCGCGACCTACGACGCCGCACGGCGCGACGGGGCCCGTGCGGTCCTGACGGTGACGGTGGACGGCGCAGACCGCGATCTGACGGCCGACCGCCTCGTCCTGACGACGGGACGCGCAGCCAACACCGAGGGGCTGGGCCTCGCGGAGATGGGCGTCGAGACCGACGCGCGTGGCGCGATCCGGGTGGGCGACGACATGCAGACCACGAAGGCCGGCATCTTCGCGGCGGGCGATGTGACCGACCGCGACCAGTTCGTCTACATGGCCGCCTATGGCGCCAAGCTCGCGTCCCGCAACGCCGTTCTGGG
>JBKBRG010000116.1:0-7065 GCA_046292325.1 Tabrizicola sp. | reverse complement strand
TTGACGATGTTCGCGCCCTGGGCCGACACGACCCTGGCGGTGCGCTGGATCCGGTGGTTGCCCCCGGCGCCGCGGACGCCCTGCTCTCCGGCGAGCTTGGAGCGGCCGTAGGCGTTCTGCGGGGCGGCGGGATGGTCGGGGGTGAAGGGCCGGTCACCCGCGCCGTCGAAGACGTAGTCGGTGGAGATATGCAGAAAGGGCACGCCCTTGGCGGCAGCGGCGCGGGCCATGGCGGTGGGGGCGTCGCCATTCACGATGGTCGCGGCGGCTTCCTCGGTCTCGGCCCTGTCCACGGCGGTCCAGGCGGCGGCGTTGATCACGGCGTCGGCGTCATGGGCTGCGATGGCGGCGGCGCAGGCGGTAGGGTTGAGGAGGTCGGCGTCTTCGCGGCCCAAGTAGGTGGCGTCGGGGGCCAGGCGTTGGAGTTCGCGCGCGACCTGGCCGGTCTTGCCGAAGACGAGGAGTTTCATGCGCGGCCCAGCCTTTCGCCCACGCCTTGCCGGTTCAGAAGCGGCCGCCACCAGGCTTCGTTGTCGAGATACCAGCGGACGGTGCGGCGCAGCCCTTCCTCGACGGTGACCGAGGGGCGCCAGCCGAGCTCTTGCCGGATGCGGCTGGGGTCGATGGCATAGCGGGCGTCGTGGCCGGGGCGGTCGGCGACGAAGGTGATCTGGTCTGCGTAGGAGCTGGCCTTGGGGGCCATCTCGTCAAGCAGCGCGCAGATCGTGCGCACGAGGTCGATGTTGCGCCGCTCGTTCTCCCCGCCGATGTTGTAGCTGCGGCCCGGCGCGCCCTTTTCGAGGACGAGAAGAAGCGCGTCGGCATGATCCTCGACGTAAAGCCAGTCGCGGACGTTCTCGCCCGTGCCATAGACCGGGATCGGACGGCCGTGCAGCGCGTTCAGGATCACGACCGGGATAAGCTTTTCGGGGAAATGGTAGGGCCCGTAATTGTTCGAGCAGTTGGTCAGGACAACGGGCAGGCCATAGGTTTCGTGCCAGGCGCGGACCAGATGGTCCGAGGCGGCCTTCGAGGCGGAATAGGGCGAACGCGGGTCGTAGGGGGTTTGCTCGGTGAACTGGCCCGTGGGGCCGAGCGAGCCGAAGACCTCGTCGGTGGAGATGTGGTGGAAGCGGAACGCTTCGGGCCGGCCGGCGCGGGTCCAGTAGGCGCGGGCGGCTTCCAGCAGGTTGAAGGTGCCGGTGATGTTGGTGTCGATGAAGTCCGAGGGGCCGTCGATCGACCGGTCCACATGGCTTTCGGCGGCCAGGTGCATCACCGCGTCGGGGGCATGGGCGGCGAAGATTCGGTCCAGCGCGGCGCGGTCGCGGATGTCGGCCTGTTCGAAGCGATAGCGCGGCGAGTCCGCCACCATGGCGACATTGGCCGGGTTCGCGGCATAGGTCAGGGCATCGAGGTTCACCACCTGATGCCCGCGCGCCACGGCAAGGCGGACGACGGCGGAACCGATGAAGCCGCAGCCTCCGGTGACGAGCAGTTTCATGTCGCCTCCCGGCGGAAGGGGGTGCCGATCTCGGACAAGAGCGGCGCGCGCGCGTCCTTGTCGGACAGGATGGGGGCCGAGATGCCCCAGTCGATGCCGATGGCGGGATCGTCCCAGCGCACGGCGCCGTCATGGTCGGGGCTGTAGAAGTCGGTGCACTTGTATTGCACCTCGGTGTCGTCGGTCAGGGTGAGGAAGCCGTGCAGGAAGCCCTTGGGCACCAGAAGCTGGCGGCCGTTGTCGGCGGTCAGTTCCACCGCGACCCAGCGGCCGTAGGTGGCAGAGCCTTCCCTGATGTCAACCGCAACGTCGAGGATCGCCCCGCGCGAGCAGCGGACCAGCTTGTCCTGCGCGCGGGGGGGACGCTGAAAATGCAACCCGCGCAACGTGCCCTTCATGGCCGAGAAGGAATGGTTGTCCTGAACGAAGGTCAGGTCCAGTCCCGCCTCTGCCATGCGGGAGGCGTTCCACGTCTCGGTGAACCAGCCGCGCGCGTCGCCAAAGCGGCGGGGGGTCAGGATCAGGACATCGGCCAGACTGGTCGGGACTATATCCATCACTCATGCACCCCTTCTTCGTTGGATCACAGATGCCGAAGGACGGTCGCGGATGCAATGGTGTTCCGATGCAGCCGCCGATGTGCTTCCTGCTCAGGCGGTCTCGCGCAGGGTGAAACGCCGGCGGGCCGCGATCAGGGCTCGCGAGCGGGGATCGAACGGCAGGTCGGGCCGGGGGATGCGGCCTGTGCGCTCTCCCGCAGCGGATAGCCAGCCGGTCAGCCGGTCGCGCGGCGTGCCGACCGGCTGGGGGTCGTCGTGAAACCCCATGGCGCGCAGCGCAGCCCAGACCGCGGGCATGTCGAGCACCCCTACGGTCGCGCCGGGCCTGCCGGGGCTGCTGAGGTCCGCGATGCCGAAGTCGAGGAAACCGGGCTTGGGCGACCCGGCCGACCGGAACCACGCCTGGAAATGGCGATACGGCGGCCGGCGCAGGATCACGGCCGCCTGCGAATCCGGCCGGGCGAAGAGTGACCACAGATGCGCGGCCGAGCCGTCGGCGAAGATCACCCGCCGGGCGGCCCGGTAGCGCCGGATCTGTTCGCCGATCGGGACCGTTTCGGGATGGAAGATCGCATAGCCGTTGCGCCGAAGGGCCGTCTCGAGCACGCTTTCCTCGAGGAACTGGCCCAGATCGAGGCCAAGCGCGCCGCGGCTGACATAGAGATCCTCGCCGGTTGCGGCATCGGGCGGGCCTCGGAAGCGTTCGAGCCAGCGACGGTAGGCGGTGGCCACGCAGGGCCTGCGTTCCAGATTGCACAGGTCCGGCGGCAGGATCAGCGCCTCGCAGCGCGTCGAGGCAGCGACAAGCTGCACCGGGTTGCGGATGCCGAGACTTGCCAGCAGCTCGAGGAAATAGCCCGGCAGGGCCTCGAAGCCGATCTGTTCGGAAAGGAAGACGAGCCGCGCCTCGGGAAACCGGTCGCAGGCCGTCAACCGCCCGAGGGACTGGGTGACCAGATGGCCGAACTGGGGGCCCGCGATGCCGCCGAAGATCGTCAGGCCGTCCAGCGTGGCGGCCGGGCGCGGAAGCGGCGCGGTCACGTCCGGCTGCAGGAATCTGTTCCGGTAGGAACTGCCGCCATGCCTGATGCCGCTGCCATCCGCGCAACGGACGCCCTGCCCGCGCAGGGCGATGCGGTCGCCCCGGTTCGTGCCGCCGTCGCTCACCACGGCATCGAGGCCCGCCACCAGGATCGCATCGCGGATCACGACGCAGCCCGGAGGCATGGGAGGCAAAGGTCGGTCCGGGCCTGGCATGGGTGGACTGTCCGGCTTCCAGGGGATGGCGGGGCGACCTTCGCCCATTGCCCGCATCCGTGCAAGTCGGTCGGCCTCATTGGGTCTGGTCGCGGCCGCGGGTTCTGGTATCTGGATCCGGCAGACAGGAAGGGGACGACAGCCATGACGCATCTGTGGGTGCGGGCCGAGCAGCGGCCGAACGAGGAACGGGTGGGCATCACGCCCGAGGGGGCGGCGGCGCTTGTCAAGGCAGGGATCCGGGTGACGGTCGAGGAATCCTCGGTCCGCGCCATTCCGATCGAGGGCTACCGGGCGGCGGGCTGCGAGATCGCCGAGGAGAACCTGTGGCCCAAGGCACCGGCGGATGCGATCATCTTCGGGCTGAAGGAACTGCCCGAGGACGGCACGCCGCTTACCCACCGGCACATCATGTTCGGCCATGCCTACAAGGGCCAGCCGGCGGGCCGGGTGCTGCTGCGGCGCTTCAAGGCCGGGGGCGGGACGCTTTACGATCTGGAATATCTGGTGGACGAAAGCGGTCGTCGGGTCGCCGCCTTCGGCTACTGGGCAGGGTATGCCGGCGCGGCGGTTTCGCTGAAGTGCTGGGCGGCGCAACAGCGGGGCGGGATCGCGGGTCCGGTGCGCAAGGTGCCGTCGAAGGATGCCTTGCTGGCCGGGCTGGGCGAGGAGCTTCAGGGCCTCGGCCGGCCCCGCGCGATCATCATCGGGGCTCTGGGCCGGGTCGGGACCGGGGCGGCCGACCTCTGCGCGGCGATGGGGGTCGCGGTGACGAAATGGGACATGGCCGAGACTGCGAGCGGCGGACCGTTCCCCGAGATCCTGCAGCACGAGATCTTCCTGAACTGCATCCTTGCGCGGCCGGGCTGTCCGGTGTTCGTCCCGGCCTCGGTCAGGACCGCCCCCCGGAAGCTGACCGTGATCGGCGACATCGCCTGCGACCCGACCTCGGATTTCTCGCCCATCAAGGTCTATGACCGGGCTACGGACTGGGACGCGCCCGCGCTGCGGGTCGCCGAGAATCCGCCGCTGGACGTGACCGCGATCGACAACCTGCCCTCGCTGATGCCGGTCGAGTCCTCCGAGGACTACGCGGCGCAGCTGTTGCCGTCGCTCTTGACCCTGAAGGCACTGGATGCCGGTGTCTGGGGGCGGGCGAAAGCGGAATTCGACAGACACGTCGCAGACGTGTGAGCGGTCGCAGATCCTTTCGGAAGGATCTGCAGGACCATTCGGGAACTCTTGCCGCAAGATGGCAAGCGCAGGGAGGAAGAACATGACGATCCACTGGTGCGGCACGGGGCTGTCGTCGATACCGGGGCTGCGGCGGCTGCTGGAGGCGGGGCATCCCGTCACCGTCTGGAACCGCACGGTCGAAAAGGCGCGGGCCGAGGTCGGCGACCTGACGCAGGACATCCGCGCCTTCAGCCTGGAGGCCCTGGCCGAGGCGCTGAGGCCCGGCGACATCGCGGTGTCGATGCTGCCGGCGGACCAGCATGTCGCCATCGCGAAACTGTGCCTGGAGAAGGGGGCCAACTTCTGCTCTTCCAGCTACATCGCGCCAGAGATGCGGGCACTGGATCAGGACTTCCGCGATAAGGGTCTGGTGTCGATCAACGAAGTCGGTCTCGACCCGGGGATCGACCACCTGATGGCGCATGACCTGGTGGCGCGGTATCGGGCGTCGAAGGCCTATCACAACGACAACGTCCTGTCGTTCACCAGCTATTGCGGCGGGGTGCCGAAAGAGGCGAACGCGTTCCGCTACAAGTTCAGCTGGGCCCCGGCGGGCGTGCTGAAGGCGCTGCGCTCTCCGTCCCGGTCGCTGCGGCACTTCACCGAGCTGCGGGTGGCACGGCCCTGGGAGGCGATCACCCGCTATGATGCGCCGCTGCCGGTGCCGGAAAGCTTCGAGGTCTATCCCAACCGCGACAGCTATCCCTTCATGGAGGAATACCGCTTCGAGCCGCACTGGAAGGTGAGGGATTTCGTCCGTGGCACGATCCGGCTGAACGGCTGGGCCGACGCCTGGGCGCCGATCTTCCGCGAGATCGAGGCGCTGGAGGGCAAGCCCCTGGCCGAGATCAACGCGGCCCTGGAGGCCCGCGCCGCCGCGCTTCTGAAGGACAATTCCTATGCCGAGGGCGAGCCGGACAGGGTTCTTCTGTTCGTCTCGCTGAAGGCCGAACGCGACGGCAATCCCGTGTTCCACGAGACCTGGGCGATGGATGCCTGGGGCGACGTGCGCGGCACGGCGATGGGGCGGCTGGTCTCGGTTCCGGTCTCGCTGGCGATCGAGGCGGTGATGAACCGCGAGATCCCGGCGGGGGTGCATGGCGCGCCGCATGATCCCCGACTGGTCGCGCGCTGGCTGGACCAGGTGGGTCACCTGGCGCAGTTCCTGCGGCGGATCGACCACCTGGCCTGACGAAATCATCGACGGGCGCCGCGGATTTGCCTATCATCCCGCCACGACCCGGGTGAACCGGGCAAGCGAGCGAGGCAGGGCGTGGGCGGTGCATCGGCACGATTCGACCGGCTGGCCGACAGGCTGGCACTGCTGGCCGCGCGACGCGCGCCGGAGGCGGGCGGCTTCATTTCGCAGCCCGAGCCCCGGTCGATAGGCCAGCTGACGCGGGGCCGGCAGCTGGTGCAGGGCACGGTGTTGCTGGCCGGTCATCTGGTCGAGGCGCCCGGCGGGTCGCTGTGGGAGATCGACGCACCGGATCCTGCCTTCGCGGCCGAGGCGCATGGCTTTGCCTGGCTGGACGATCTGGCCGCGCTGGGCACGAAGGAGGCGCGGGCGCGGGCGCAGGACTGGACCCTTGACTGGATCGCCCGCTACGGCAGGGGCCGGGGGCCAGGCTGGACGCCGGACCTGACCGGGCGACGGATCATCCGCTGGGTGCATCACGCGACGCTGGTGCTGAACGGGCTTGGCAAGGATGAAACGCAGGCCTTCTACCGCTCGCTGTCGCGGCAGTCGGCCTATCTTGCCCGGCGCTGGCGGGGCGCCGCAGCGGGCCTGCCACGGTTCGAGGCCCTTACCGGACTGGTCTATGCCGGGATCTCGCTGATCGGCATGGAGGCGCTGGCCGGCCCGGCGACCGAGGCACTGGCGGTGGCCTGCGCGACCGACATCGACGCTGAGGGCGGCATCCCGACGCGGAACCCCGAGGAACTGCTGGAGGTGCTGACCCTGCTGACCTGGTCGGCCAGCGCGATGACCGAGGCCGGTCTGGCTGTGCCGCCGTCGGTGCAGGAGGCGATCGTGCGGATCGCTCCGGCGCTGCGCGCGCTGCGCCACGCGGACGGCGGACTGGCCCGGTTCCATGGCGGCGGCCGGGGTGCCGAAGGGCGACTGGACCTCGCGCTGGCGGCTGCGGGGGGGCGGGGCGAGAAACCTCCGGTGATCGCGATGGGATATGCCCGTCTGTCGGGCGGACGGACCACGGTGATCGTCGATGCCGCCACGCCCCCCGGCGGGCGGGCGGCCGAGACCGGGCATGCCTCGACGGCGGCCTTCGAGCTGACCTCGGGGCGGCGGCCGGTGGTCGTGAACTGCGGATCCGGCCTGACGTTCGGCCCGATGTGGCGGCTGGCGGCGCGGGCAACGGAATGCCATTCGGTGCTGGCGATGGACCGCGTCTCGTCCTCGCGCCTGTATCCGACCGGCGAGGCGCTGGAGCATCGCGCCGCCGTCACCGCCTCGCGGATGACGACGGGCAGCGAGGGGACGGACCT
>JBKBRG010000115.1:0-7069 GCA_046292325.1 Tabrizicola sp. | reverse complement strand
CGTTACATTCCGCTGGCGCTGCGCCACAGCCCGACCCCGAGGATCGAGCATTTCGCGCTGCTGTCGGGCCTCGATGCCTCGATCCGCGGCGTGCTGATCTCGACCATGCCGCTGGTGGTCTATGACGCGCTGGGCGATGCGCAGGCGACCTCGGTGGTGTTCTTCGTCGCGGGGATCGTGGCGCTGATCTGGGGGCTGATGGTGCCCTGGGCCACGCGCTGGATCCCGAGGCGCTGGGCCTATACCGGAGGGGTCTGCCTGTATCTGGTGGGCAATGCGCTGGGGGCCATCGGCACGGTCTGGTCGGCGCCGATGGCGCTGATCTGCAACGCGATGGCGACGGTCACGATCTTCGTCTGCCTGAACGCCTATGTGCTGGACTATGTGGACCGCGAGAACCTGGGCCGCAGCCAGTCCACCCAGATGGTCTATGCCGCCGCCCCCTGGGCGATCGGGCCGATGACGGGGGTCTGGCTGTATCATCAGGGCCATGCGCTGCCCTTCCTGGCCTCGGGGGCCTTCGCGGCGATCCTCCTCGTCAGCTTCTGGGTGCTGCGGCTGGGCAACGGCAAGCAGATCGCGCGGGCGAAGCGGCCGGCGGTGAACCCTCTGGGCTATCTCGGGCGGTTCTTCAGCCAGCCGCGGCTGATCGCGGGCTGGATGTTCGCGGTGATGCGCAGCTGCGGCTGGTGGGTCTATGTCGTCTACCTGCCGATCTTCTGCATCGAGGCGGGTCTGGGCGACAAGGTGGGAGGCATCGCGCTGTCGATCACCAACGCGACCCTGTTCGCGGCCCCCGCGCTGAACCGGCTGGCGCGCCGGCTGTCGGTGCGCCGGTCGGTCCGGCTCGCCTTCGGCGCCTGCGGGACGCTGTTCCTGGCCGCGGGGCTTCTGGCCTTCCTGCCCTGGGTGACGGTCGCGCTGGTCATGGCGGCCTCGATCTTCCTCGTCACGCTGGACGTGGTGGGCGGCCTGCCTTTCCTGATGTCGGTCAAGCCGTCCGAGCGCACCGAGATGTCGGCGGTCTATTCCAGCTTCCGCGACGTGTCCTCGATCGTGACGCCGGGCCTCGCCTGGCTGGTGCTGTGGGTAGCGCCCCTGCCGGGGATCTTCGTGGCCGCCGGGCTGGGGCTGCTGGCATCATGGGTGGTGGCGGGGCAGCTGCATCCCCGGCTGGGGGTGGCGCGACCATCGCGCGGCGGGGCGTGAGACGGGCCCGCGTCATCGGGCGCAGGGGGCGAGGAGGAGACGCGGACGAAGGACGCCCGGTTGCCGGTCAGGCCCAGACCTTGCCGTGTCGGACCAGCCAGTCCGCCGCGGCCAGAAGGGCCGCCTTCGGCGCGATGAATTCCATCTCCATCTCCTTCACCGTACGCGCGTTCGACACCCGCTCCAGATGGCCGAGCTTGGGCAGGATCGAGCGGATGTCGGGGTTGAACAGCGCCAGGAACCGGACCAGCGCCTTCGGCGCCTCGCGCGTGGGGATGCGGCGGGCCGGGTAGGCGGCCTTCAGCGTGCGGCCCATGTCCACAAGGGCCATCGAGCCGGAAGCCGCAATATAGCGCCGCCCCTCGGTCTCGGGGCGCTGAAGCGCGCGAAGATGCATCTCGGCCACGTCGCGGACATCGACGACGGGCAGGCCAAAAGGCGGCAGCATCGGATCCCTTCCCTTGAGGATCCGTTCGATCAGGGCCAGGGACGAGCCGTAGTGCTCGTCCAGCGGCGGCCCGAGGACGAGCCCCGGGTTGATCGTGGTCAGGCGCAGGCCGCGGGCCCTGGCGATCTCCCAGGCGGCGCGCTCGGCAAGCGTCTTGGACTTGGCATAGGGCGTGGTCGTGGGCAGGTGCACATCGCACCAGTCGGCCTCGTCCTGAAGCGTATCCGGCTTTGATTCGTTCAGCACCGCAGCGATCGAGGACGTCAGCACCACCCGCGTCACCCCGGCCGCTGCCGCTGCCTTCAGCACGCGCTCGGTTCCCTCGACCGCCGGCCGGATCACCGTGGCGGGATCTCTGGGCTGGGCGATGGGGAAGGGAGAGGCGGTGTGGACGAGGGCGGTCACGTCCTGCATGGCCTCGGCCCAGCCGGCATCGGATTCGAGATCGGCCTGGACAAAGCCAAGCGTGCCGGCCGTTTCGGTCAGATAGGGGGCAAGCGCCGCCCGGACTTCGTCGGCGCGGTCCATGCGGCGCAACGTTCCCCGGACTGAATGGCCCGCATTCAGAAGCCTCAGCGCGACCTGTTTTGCGATGAAGCCGGAGCTTCCCGTCAGAAGAACGGTCCCTGCCATGCCGCTGCCCCCGTCCTTGCATCGTCAACAGGCACCCGATATGGGTCAGTCTGACAAGCCGACAAGCCGGTGGCAACCGGCTATTCGAGAAGGCGGCGCGCGATCACCTGGGCCTGGATCTCGGCGGCGCCCTCGAAGATGTTCAGGATGCGGGCATCGCAGAGGATGCGGCTGATCCGGTATTCCAGCGCGAACCCGTTGCCGCCGTGGATCTGAAGCGCGTTGTCGGCGCTGGCCCAGGCGACGCGGGCACCCAGAAGCTTGGCCATCCCGGCCTCGAGGTCGCAGCGCTTGTCGTGGTCCTTCTGCCAGGCCGAGAAATAGGTCAGCTGGCGGGCGATCATGATCTCTACCGCCATCATCGCCAGCTTCGATTCGATGCGGGGAAACTCGATCAGGCTCTTGCCGAACTGCTTGCGGTCCTCGGCATATTGCATCCCCGTCTCCAGCGCCGACTGCGCGACACCGATCGCCCGCGCCCCGGTCTGGATGCGGGCGCTTTCGAAGGTCTGCATCAGCTGCTTGAAGCCCTGGCCCTCGACCTGGCCCAGCAGATTCGCCCCGGAGACGCGGAAATCGTCGAAATTGACCGTGTATTCCTTCATGCCGCGATAGCCGAGCACCTCGATCTCGCCGCCCGAAAGGCCGGGATCGACGAACGGCTTCTCGTCGGTGCCGGGGGTCTTTTCGGCCAGGAAGAGCGACAGGCCGCGGTAGTCGGTGGTGCCCTCGACCGATCGCGCGAGGACCGTCATCACATGGGTGCGGGCGGCGTGGGTGATCCAGGTCTTGTTGCCGGTGATGATCCAGTCGTCGCCCACCTTCCGCGCCCGGGTCCGCAAGCTGCCGAGATCCGAGCCGGTGTTCGGTTCGGTAAAGACCGCCGTGGGCAGGATTTCCCCGGAGGCCAGGCCGGGAAGCCATTTCGACTTCTGCTCCTCGGTGCCGCCGCACAGGATCAGCTCGGCGGCGATCTCGGACCGGGTGCCCAGCGAGCCGACGCCGATATAGCCGCGGCTGAGTTCTTCGGAGACGACCACCATCGCGGCCTTGGAAAGGCCGAAACCGCCGTAAGCCTCGGGAATGGTCAGGCCGAAGACGCCCATCCCGGCCAGTTCCTCGATCACCTCCATCGGGATCAGCTCGTCCTTCAGGTGCCAGTCGTGGGCACGGGGGATGACCTTTTCGTCGGCATAGCGACGGAACTGGTCGCGGATCATCTCCAGTTCCTCGTCCAGCCCGGTGGCGCCGAAGGTCGCCCGCCCGTGGTTGTCGCGCATCAGGGCCACGAGGGCGTGGCGGGCCTCCGGCGTGTTGCCCAAAGCCATCAGCCTGGCTGCGGCGGGGCCGGGGCTGTAGGTCACCCCAAGGTCGGAGGGGCGGGCGAATTCGGTCTGGCTCATCGGGATGCCCCCCGAAATCTGGGCCAGATATTCCCCGAAGCCGATCTGAAGGATCAGGGCCTCCATCTCGCCCAGTTGCCCGGCCTCCGACAGCCGCTCGGCCCAGGCATGGAGCTGGCGCAGGGCCTCGACATAGGTAGCCAGCCAGGCGAGCGCATGGGCCTGGTATTGCCGGGATTCGAGCGCCTGATTCGATACCTTGCCCCCGGCAGAGACCTGCGCCCTCAGCCCCTCGCGGGCCTGCGCGAACAGCGCCTCGATCTCGGGCAGGGCGGCTATGGTCAGCGCCTTGAGGTCGGGAAGGATCGGGCTCTGGGTCATCGGCTGTCCATCGGGCATCGGTCGGCTCCAGCGAGATTCTGCACCTGCGAAGGGGTAGCGCCTTCGCAACGGCGGCGCAACAAGATTTCAATCATGCGGTCATTGGAGTTCTAAAATGTCGCAGCCGTCTTGCGACGCCACCCCGAAGGCCTGTGCGATCCCGCGCGGGGCGGCGGCGGGGACGATCCGGAATTCGCCACCCTCGGGTCGCATGTCCCCTCGGGGCCTTTCCCCTGCCGCCCGACTGCGCCAGAAGGGGCGGGAAAGGGCAAGTCATGTTCGAACTGGTCTCTGGCGGGCTGTCGGGTCAGGCCTTCGCGGTGGCGCTGGCGGTGACGCTGTTTGCGGGTTTCGTGAAGGGCGC
Organism: Tabrizicola sp.; assembly: GCA_046292325.1. Taxonomy (GTDB): domain Bacteria; phylum Pseudomonadota; class Alphaproteobacteria; order Rhodobacterales; family Rhodobacteraceae; genus Tabrizicola. Next base: position 2,691 of record JBKBRG010000115.1, on the reverse strand, counting down.
GGTGGGCTTTGCCATGCCGATGATCCTGGTTTCGGCCTTTGCCGTCTTCCTGCCGCAGGACCTGGCGCTTGCCGGGCTGATCCTGCCGACGCTGGTGACGAACCTGAGCCAGGCATTCCGGCAGGGCGCGGGCCCGGCGCTGGACACGGCGCGGAGCTACCGGCGGTTTCTCCTGGCGACGGTGGTCTGCATCGCGCTGTCGGCGCCCCTTGCCGAGGCGATCCCGCGGGCGGTCTATCTGCTGATGCTGGGCATCCCGATTTCCGCCTTCGCCGCGCTGCAACTGGCGGGGCGGAGCCTGGCGATCCCGCTGCGGAACCGCAGAGGCGCAGAATGGGCGCTGGGGGCGGTCGGCGGGCTTTACGGCGGAGTGTCGGGCATCTGGGGCCCGCCGCTGCTGGTGCTGCTGCTGTCCACGGGGGCGGACAAGCTGACGATGGTCCGCGCGCAGGGCGTGGTGTTCCTGATCGGGGCGGTGGCGCTGCTCTTGTCGCACCTCGGGACCGGGATTGCGAACGTGGCAAGCTTGGGATTTTCGGCCGCGCTGGCGGTTCCGGCACTGGTCGGGCTGCATGCGGGCTATCGGGTGCAGGACCGGCTGGACCAGGCGCGGTTCCGGCGCATGACGCAGGCGCTGCTGGTCGTGACCGGGCTGAACATGGTGCGGCTCGCGCTTCGGTAGCCGCTCGAGGATGACTTCGCCGCCCTTCGCTGGCGGCCAGCGAAGAGCGGACGAAGTCGAACGATGCACGCCGGTCAGCCGATCGCCGCCGCCTTCACGTCGGCGTCGATGAAAGGCACAGAAAGGGCGAAGGTATTATGGAAAATGCCCAACAGCGTGTCGGCCAGGGCATCGTAGGCCGCAGGATCCGCCCAGGTCCGGCGCGGGTCCAGAAGGGCAGCGTCGATGCCTGGGACCTCGACCGGAACCTCGAAGCCGAAGTTCGGGTCCCTGCGGTAGGTCGCGCCCCCCAGCGAGCCATCCAGCGCCGCCGCAAGAAGCGCCCGTGTCGCGCGGATCGGCATCCGCTTGCCCGTGCCGTAGGCGCCACCGGTCCAGCCGGTGTTCACCAGCCAGCAGGAGGCACCGTGCCTGGCGATCTTCTGTTGCAGAAGCTTGCCGTAGACCTCGGGTCGGCGCGGCATGAAGGGCGCTCCGAAGCAGGTCGAGAAGGTGGGTTGCGGCTCGGTGATGCCGCGTTCGGTCCCCGCCGCCTTGGAGGTGAAGCCGGAAAGGAAGTGATACATCGCCTGCGCAGGGCTGAGCCGCGCGATGGGCGGAAGCACGCCGAAGGCATCGCAGGTCAGCATCACCACATGGCGCGGATGGCCGCCAAGTCCGGTGGCGCTGGCGTTCGAAATGGCCTCGAGCGGATAGGCGCAGCGGGTGTTTTCCGTCAGGCTGCGGTTGGAAAAGTCCAGTTCCAGCGTCTCGGGGTCATAGACCATGTTTTCCACCACGGTCGCGAAGCGGTGGGTGGTGGCGTAGATCTCGGGCTCGGCCTCGGGGCTGAGGTCGATGGTCTTGGCGTAGCAGCCACCCTCGACGTTGAAGATGCCGCGGTCGGACCAGCCGTGTTCGTCATCGCCGATCAGCGTGCGGTCGGGCGCGGCGGAGAGGGTGGTCTTGCCGGTGCCGGAGAGGCCGAAGAACACGGCCGCATCGACCGGATTGCCGATGGCGTGATTGGCGCTGCAATGCATCGGCATCACGCCCTTTTCGGGCAGCAGGTAGTTCAGGACGGTGAAGACGGCCTTCTTGTTTTCCCCGGCATAGGCGGTGTTGGCGATCAGGACGCACTTCTCGTCGAAGTTCAGGACGATGGCGGTTTCCGTCCGGGTGCCGTGGCGGGCCGGGTCGGCCTTGAAGGACGGCAGGTTGATGACCGTCCATTCCGGGATGAAGGCGTCGATCTCCTCACGCGCGGGGCGGCGCAGCAGGTGGCGGATGAAGAGGCCGTGCCAGGCGAGTTCCGTCACCATCCGCACGTCAAGCCGGTGCATCGGGTCGGCCCCGGCGTAGAGGTCCTGCACGAAGACCTCGCGCCCCTGCATGTGCGCGATCATGTCGGCCTTCAGCCGGGCATAGGCCTCTGGCGCCAAGGCGGCGTTGTTGTCCCACCAGATCGTGTCTTCCGTGGTCGCCGTGCGGACGACGAACTTGTCCTTGGGCGAACGTCCGGTGAACTGGCCGGTTGAGCACAAAAAGGCACCGCCACGGCCGAGCCGCCCCTCGCCGCGGACGATTGCGGCCTCGACCAGGGCCGCTTCGGCATAGTTGTAGTGGGCAACGGCCACACCCGTGATGCCTTGTGTCTCCAGCGTCTGATTGGGGTTCACGCGTCCGTGGATCATCCTGCAAGCTCCCGTGGCCGCATCGTGCTGCGGCAGTTCCAATGTGTCGGCACCCGGGCCAATGAATGCCGTGACAAGCCCCGAACGGGGCCGGCCATAATGGGCCTATACACGGCAGTTTCGCACGGGAACAGTGTGTTTTCAAACAGTTAGCGCAATCATTCCGGCGTTAGCGCCACCATGTGTCAGCAAAGACCGATTGCCGGAAGGATTGTTGTGAACATGGGCGAAATTGCCACCACCCCGGCCATTGTTTCCGGGGCGATTCGTTTTTCTGTTGATTATCCCGGACGAAAACCCGAAAATGCTTGCAAAATAACGACAAGGCAGCTGCAG
>JBKBRG010000114.1:0-7090 GCA_046292325.1 Tabrizicola sp. | reverse complement strand
TTTCGGGCAGCCCCGACACCAGCTGGGCCGATTTCGCCCGCGCGATCATGGCCGAGGCCGGCCTTCCCTGCCGGATCAACGACATCCCGACCAGCGAATACCCCACCCCGGCCAAACGGCCGCTGAATTCCCGCCTCGATTGCAGTGCATTCACCGCCGCGTTCGGCATCCCGCGCCCGGACTGGCGCGCGGACCTCGCCGCCATAGTGCAGGAGTTGCGCCCATGACCCGCAAAGGCATCATCCTCGCCGGAGGCACCGGCTCGCGCCTCTGGCCGATCACGCTGGGCGTCTCGAAGCAGCTTCTGCCGATCTACGACAAGCCGATGATCTACTACCCGATCTCGGTGCTGATGCTGGCCGGCATCCGCGACAGCGCCATCATCACCACGCCCGAGGATCAGCCGCAGTTCCGGCGCCTCTTGGGTGACGGCAGCCAATGGGGCCTTGCCTTCACCTGGATCGTGCAGGAAAGGCCCGAGGGTCTGGCGCAGGCCTATCTCCTGACCCGCGATTTCCTGGCCGGAGCGCCCTCTGCCATGGTGCTGGGCGACAACATCTTCTTCGGCCACGGGCTGCCGGAAATCCTGCACCGGGCGAATGCGCAGGCCACGGGCGGCACCGTCTTCGGCTATCATGTCTCCGACCCGGAACGCTATGGCGTGGCGGCCTTCGACGCGCAAGGCCGCGTGACCCAGATCATCGAAAAGCCGAAAGTCCCCCCTTCCAGCTTTGCGATCACCGGCCTCTACTTCCTCGACGGCCGCGCCCCCGAGATCGCCGCACGGATCAGTCCATCATCGCGCGGGGAACTGGAGATCGTCGATGTGCTGGAACACTACCGCGCCGAGGGTTCCTTGCAGGTCGAGCGCATGGGCCGCGGCTTCGCCTGGCTCGACACCGGCACGCCGGGCAGCCTGCTCGATGCCGGGAACTTCGTCCGCACCTTGCAGGACCGCCAGGGCATGCAGGTCGGCGCCCCGGACGAGATCGCCTTCCGTCAGGGCTGGATCGACCGCGCGGGCCTCGCTGCCCGCGCCGAGGTCTTCGCCAAATCCAGCTATGGCGCCCATCTCGCCGGCATCCTCAGGGAATAGGGGCGCCGGCACCTGCGCCCTGTGCCTGCGCTTTTGCCAGATCCTTCCGCCAGAGGCATCGACGGCGCGACCAGGCGCCTTCCGGATCCTGCCCCCGCCGCCCGGCAACCGGTCGGACATTCCCGAACCCCTGCGCCCAAGCCATTGATATCGTGCAGGTATCAGCCCTATCGCACCGTGGACGGTCTCAGACCGCCTCGGCCATCGGCCGCCGGATCGCGCCCGCGGCGTCCAGAACCAGGGGCCGCAGCCCCGCCCCGCCCGCATCCAGGATCTCGAACAGCTGCCGCCGCATGCGCGGGTTCCAGAAATCGTTGATATGGGCCGCCAGAAGCGCCGCCCCCTCGTCATGCGGCTTCGATTCCATGAACTTCGCGATGTCGTTCGCCATCCGGGCGATCTTTTCAGCCGACATGGGCCTCCTCCGTCTGTATGCGATCCGTATGCGAGAAGACCTCGAACCGGTCCCCGCGCGCCAGCGCGACCAGGGTGATCCCCGAGGCCTCGGCCAGTTCCACCGCCGCGACCGTGGGGGCGGAAACGGCAATCATCATCGGTGCCCCCAGCATGGCGACCTTCTGCACCATGTCGGTCGAGACGCGGCTGGTCAGCACCACCGCGCCCTGCGGCGCGATCCCCTGCCGCAGCATCCCGCCGACCAGCTTGTCCAGCGCGTTGTGCCGGCCCACGTCCTCGCGCGCCAGCAGCACTCGCCCGTTCCAGAAGGCCGCGCCATGCACCGATCGCGTGGCATCGTGCAGCCGCTGTTCCCCCGGCAAGGCCGCCACCGCCGCCAGCACCTGCGCGGGCGTCATCCGGAACCGCGAGGGCGCCACCACCGGCACCTCGCGCAGGGCCTGGTCGATCGAATCGATCCCGCAGAGCCCGCAACCGACCGGCCCGGACATCTTCCGTCTCCGGTCCGCCAGCCGCGCCTCGGCCTCGGGGCGCAGCCAGACCTGCACGTCCAGGCCCCGGGGAACCTCGACCACCTCGACCGAGAGGATCTCCTCCGGCCGGGCGATCCCCTCGGTCCGCGCGAACCCGACCGCGAAGTCCTCCAGCTCCGCCGGCGTCGCCATCATCACCGCCTGGGTCGTCCCGTTGAACGACAGCGCGATGGCCACCTCCTCGGGCAGAACCCGTTCCCCCGGCTGCACCGAGGGACCGAAGACCAGTCGAGGCGTGGCCCGCGCGCCGATCATTCCGCGGCCAGGATCCGGCGGGACAGGGCGGCCTGGGCCTCGTAGTCCTTCTGCCACTCGGTCGGCCCGTTCGACGGGCTGACCTGCACCGCCGTCACCTTGTATTCCGGGCAGTTCGTCGCCCAGTCGGAGAAGTCCGTCGTGATGACGTTGGCCTGCGTTCCGGGGAAGTGGAAGGTCGTGTAGACCACCCCCGGCGGCACCTTGTCGGTGATCGTCGCGCGCAGCGTCGTCTCGCCCGACCGGCTGGCCAGCCGCACCAGGTCTCCCTCGCGGATGCCCCGGTTCTCGGCGTCGTGCGGGTGGATCTCCAGCACATCCTCGTCATGCCAGACCACGTTCGCCGTGCGACGTGTCTGAGCGCCGACGTTGTATTGCGACAGGATGCGCCCCGTGGTCAGCAGCAGCGGGAAGCGCGGGCCGGTCCTTTCGTCCGTCGCCACATATTCGGTGCGGATGAACTTGCCCTTGCCGCGCACGAAGCCGTCGATGTGCATCAGCGGCGTGCCTTCCGGCGCCTTCTCGTTGCAGGGCCACTGGATGCTGCCCATCGTCTCGATCTTCTCGTAGGACACCCCCGCGAAGGACGGCGTGGTCATCGCGATCTCGTCCATGATCTGCGACGGGTGGGTATAGGACCAGTTGGCCCCCATCGCGTTCGCGAACATCTGGGTCACTTCCCAGTCGGCATAGCCCTGCTTCGGCGCCATCACCTTGCGGACCATGTTGATCCGACGTTCGGCGTTGGTGAAGGTGCCGTCCTTTTCCAGGAAGCTGGAGCCGGGGAAGAACACATGCGCATAGTTCGCCGTCTCGTTCAGGAACAGGTCGTGGACGATGACGCATTCCATCGCGGCGAGGCCGGCGGCGACATGCTTGGTATCCGGGTCCGATTGCAGGATGTCCTCGCCCTGGCAGTAGAGGCCCTTGAAGCTGCCCTCCACCGCCGCATCCAGCATGTTCGGGATGCGCAGGCCGGGCTCCGGGTCGATGGTCACGCCCCAGGCCTTCTCGTAGATCGCGCGGACCTCGGGGTTCTTCACATGGCGATAGCCGGGCAATTCGTGCGGGAAGGACCCCATGTCGCAGGACCCCTGCACGTTGTTCTGCCCGCGCAGGGGGTTCACCCCCACGCCGCGGCGGCCGATGTTGCCGGTCAGCATGGCCAGGTTGGCAATGCCGATGACGGTGGTCGAGCCCTGCGAATGTTCGGTCACGCCCAGCCCGTAATAGATCGCCGCATTGCCGCCGGTGGCGTATAGCCGGGCAGCGGCGCGGATCTCCTCGGCCGGGACACCGGTGACCATCTGCACCGCCTCGGGGCTGTGGCGCGGATCGGCGATGAACTCGGCATAGTCCTGGAACTCGTCCCAGTCGCAGCGGTCCCGGATGAAGGCCTCGTTGTAGAGCCTCTCGGTCACGATCACATGCGCCATGGCCGAGACGACGGCCACGTTCGTCCCCGGCGTCAGCGCCAGGTGATGCGTCGCCTTGTAGTGCGGACCCTCCACCGTTTCCGTGCGGCGCGGATCGACGACGATCAGCTTCGCGCCCTTGCGCAGCCGCTTCTTCATCCGGCTGGCAAAGACCGGATGCCCGGCATGCGGGTTGGCGCCGATCACCATGATGACATCGGCATCTTCGACCGAGTCGAAGTCCTGTGTCCCGGCGCTGGTGCCGAAGGTCTGCCCCAGCCCATAGCCGGTGGGCGAATGGCAGACGCGCGCGCAGGTATCCGTGTTGTTGTTCATGAACACCGCGCGGGCCAGCTTCTGAACCAGGTAGGTCTCCTCGTTCGTGCAGCGGCTGGAGGTGATGACCCCCACCGAGTTCCGGCCATACCTCGCCTGGATGCCCTTCATCCTGGCCGCCGCGAATTCCATCGCCTCGGCCCAGGACACCTCGCGCCACGGTTCGGTGATCGTCTCGCGGATCATCGGCTTCAGGATGCGGTCCTGGTGCATGGCATAGCCATAGGCGAAGCGGCCTTTCACGCAGGAATGGCCCCGGTTGGCCTTGCCGTGCTTGTAGGGGGTCATCCGCACCAGCTCGTCACCGCGCATCTCCGCCTTGAACGAGCAGCCCACGCCGCAATAGGCGCAGGTGGTGATGACGGAACGGTCGGGCGTGCCGATCTCGATCACCGATTTTTCCGAAAGCGTCGCGGTCGGGCAGGCCTGCACGCAGGCGCCGCAGGACACGCAGTCCGAGGCCAGCGCATTGTCGGCGCGGGCGCCGAAGGACACCCGGCTGTCGAAGCCGCGCCCCTCGATCGTCAGCGCGAAGGTCCCCTGCACTTCCTCGCAGGCCCGCACGCAACGGGAACAGACGATGCACTTTGCCGGATCATAGGTGAAATAGGGGTTGGAATCGTCCTTCGGCAGCCATTGCGGATTGGCCTCGCCGCTGGTGTTGCGCGGGCGGAAATGCGTCTCCACCGCCTCATAGCGCACGTCGCGCAGGCCCACGGCACCGGCCATGTCCTGCAACTCGCAATCACCGTTTGCCGCGCAGGTCAGGCAGTCCAGCGGGTGGTCCGAAATATACAGCTCCATCACCCCGCGGCGCAGCTGCTTCAGCTTGCCGGTCTGGGTGTGGACCTTCAGCCCCGGCGCGACCGGGGTCGTGCAAGAGGCCGGCGTGCCGGGGCGCCCTTCGATTTCCACCAGACACAGCCGGCAGGATCCGAAAGCCTCGAGGCTGTCGGTGGCGCAGAGCTTCGGGACCGAAATCCCGATCTCTGCCGCCGCCCGCATGATCGAGGTGCCTTCGGGCACGGTCACGTCGAAACCGTCGATGGTCAGGGTGACCATCTGCTTCGACTTGGCGGCAGGGGTGCCGAAGTCGCGGTCGGGGATGATGAAGTCCTTGAAGTCTTTCATTCTGCGGCCTCCTTCGCGCGGGCGAAGTCATCGGGGAAATGGGTGATCGCGGACATCACCGGATAGGGCGTGAAGCCCCCCAGCGCGCAAAGCGAGCCGAGCTTCATCGTGTTGCACAGGTCGGTCAGGATCGGCAGGGCGCTGGCATCGCCCCGCGCCAGCCGGTCGATGGTCTCGACCCCACGGGTCGAGCCGATGCGGCAGGGCGTGCACTTGCCGCAGCTTTCGATGGCGCAGAATTCCATGGCAAAGCGCGCCATGGCCAGCATGTCCACCGTGTCGTCCGCCACGGTCAGGCCCGCATGGCCGATCAGCCCGTCCTTCGCGCCGAACTCCTCGTAGCCGAAGGGGGTGTCGAACAGCGCGGGCGGGAACCAGGCGCCGAGCGGCCCGCCGACCTGCACCGCCTTCACGGGGCGGCCCGAGGCGGTGCCGCCGCCGATCTCATTCACGATCTGGCCCAGGGTCAGGCCGAAGGCGGCCTCGTAAAGCCCGCCAAAGCGCACGTTGCCGGCGATCTGCAACGGGATCGTCCCGCGGCTGCGGCCAAGCCCGAAGTCCTTGTAGAAGGCCGCGCCCCGGGCCAGGATCACCGGCACCGAGGCCAGCGAGATCACGTTGTTCACCACGGTCGGCCGCCCCATGAAGCCCTGCAACGCGGGCAGCGGCGGCTTGGCGCGGACGACGCCGCGCTTGCCTTCCAGGCTGTTCAGAAGGCTGGTCTCCTCGCCGCAGACATAGGCCCCGGCGCCGACGCGGATCTCGATGTCGAACGCCTGGCCGAGGATGCCGGCGGCGCGGGCGATGCGCACGGCCTCGTCCATGATGCGGATCGCCACCGGGTATTCGCTGCGTATATACACATACCCCTTGGTCGCACCGCAGCCGAGCCCGGCGATCGCCATGCCCTCGATCAGGCAGAAGGGATCGCCCTCCATCAGCATCCGGTCGGCGAAGGTGGCACTGTCGCCTTCGTCGGCGTTGCAGACGATGTATTTCTGCGCGCCGGGGGCCTCGGAAACCGTCTTCCACTTGATGCCGGTCGGGAAACCCGCGCCGCCCCGGCCCCGCAGGCCGGACTCCGTCACCTCGGCCACGATCTCGGCCCGGCTCATCGTCCTGGCACGCTCCAGCCCCGCAAGACCGCCATGGGCGCGGTAGTCGTCCAGCGACAGGGGGTCGATCACGCCGACCCGGGCGAAGGTCAGGCGGGTCTGGCCCTTCATCCAGGGCAGCTCCTCGACCAGCCCCAGCGCCTTGGGATGCGCGGCCAGATCGCCGAACAGACCCGGCACATCCGCCGGGGTCATCGGGCCGAAGCCGATGCGGCCCGCATCCGTCACCACTTCGACCAGCGGCTCCAGCCAGACCATGCCGCGGCTGCCGTTGCGGACGATCTGCACCTCGACACCGCGCGCAGCGGCCTCGTCGCGGATCAGCCGGGCAATGCGGTCGGCGCCCAGCGCCACGGCGGCGCTGTCCAGCGGAACATACAGCTTCATTTCGCCACCTCTGCCAGCACGCCCTCGTCCACCCGGCCGACCAGCCGGCCATCGACCATCGCCGCCGGCCCGCAGGCGCAGAGGCCGAGACAGAACACCGGCTCCAGCGTCACGCGACCGTCCGGCGTGGTCTCGTGCCAGCCGATGCCCAGCGCCCGCCTGATCCGGTCCGCCACTGCATCCGCGCCCATCGTCTGGCAGGCCTCGGCCCGGCACAGCTTCAGCACATGCCGCCCGGCCGGTTTTTCCCGGAAATCGTGGTAGAAGCTGACGACCCCATGCACCTCGGCCTTCGACAGCATCAGCGCCCTGGCGATCTGCGGCACGGCCGCCTCCGGGATGTGACCGAAGGCCTCCTGAATCGCGTGAAGGATCGGCAGCAGAGGCCCCTCCAGCCCCTGATGG
>JBKBRG010000113.1:0-7103 GCA_046292325.1 Tabrizicola sp. | reverse complement strand
CATCGGGGATGTGATCGAACGGCAGGCCGAGGTCGGGGCGGGCCTCGCGCAGGCGTTCGCAGTAGCTGCGGGGCATGAACTCGAAGGCTTCCACCCGGCCGCCGGTCGCCTCCTGCATCCGGTTCAGAAGGCGCAGCGCGTCGGAAAGCGAGCGGACGGCAAGCGTCGCGGTCGCATGCGCCCTGGGCGCGGGCACCAGCTTCATCACCGCGGCGGTGATGATGCCGAGCGTTCCCTCGGCACCAATGAAAAGATCCTTCAGATCGTAGCCGGAATTGTCCTTGTGCAGTTCCGACATCAGGTTCAGCACCCTGCCGTCGGCAAGGACCACCTCCAGCCCAAGGCACAGTCCCCGGGTCGAACCGTAGCGCAAGACGTTGGAGCCGCCCGCATTGGTGGACAGCACACCGCCCAGCATGGCCGAGCCCCTGGCTCCGAACCAGAGCGGGAAGTAGAGCCCTTCCCTTTCGGCGGCTTCGTGCAGGCGGGTCAGGATCACTCCCGCCTCTGCGATGACCAGGCGCGCATCGGCCTTCACCGCGCGGATGCGGTTCATCCGTTCCAGGCTGAGCATAAGGCCGCCCTGCGTCATCGTGCCGCCGACAAGGCCGGTGTTGCCCGAGATGGGCACGACGGGCACGCCATGCTGCGCAGCGATCTTCACGCAGGCGGCAACCTCGCCGGTCGAGCCGGGACGGGCCACCGCGACCGGCTGACCTTCGTAGCGGCCCATCCAGTCCCTTGCGTAACGCGCCGTGTCGGGGCCGGTCAGAACGTTCGCCGCCCCGATGGCGGCGGCGAGATCCGCGATCAGCATGTCAGCCCTGCGGGTAGGCGATGACCGAGAGATACCGCGCGGGAAGCTTGACCAGTGTCTCGGGCCCGTGGGGCGCGTCGGCGTCGAAGAACAGGCTGTCGCCCGGTTTCAGCGGATATACCCGATCGCTGTGGCGATAGTCCACTTCGCCTTCCAGCATGTAGAGCAGTTCGAGCCCCTCGTGCTGGAAGGCGGGGAAGGTGTCGGATTCGGTGGTGAGCGTGATGATGTAGGGTTCGACCACCACGCCCGAATTGTTCGATCCGATATGGCCCAGAAGGTTATACTGGTGCCCGGCACGGGTGCCGCGGCGTTCGATCTCGACGTGTTCGCCGGCGCGGACATGCTGGGCCTCGCGCCGTTCCTCGTAGCTTCTGAAGAAGGCGGTGACGGGCACCGAAAAGGCGTGGCTGAGGACCTGAAGCGTGGTCAGCGAGGGCGAGGTGTTGCCGTTCTCGATCTTGGACAGCATCCCGATGGACAGGCCGGTGACGTTGGCGAGATCGGCCACGGTCATCCCCTGCTGGCGGCGGAAGTTGCGAACCTCGCGCCCGATGGCGGCTTCGAGATTGCGCTCGGAGATCTCGCGGACACGGTGCGGGTCCTGATTGAAGGCAGGCTTGCCACGGGGCAGCGTCGGATTGGCAGAACCGTCGGACATGGGTGAACATCCCGGGTGAAACCACTACAGATGATTTCACTACAGGGAAACACGGGCGCTATCAAGCAAAAGCCCTAGAAGGCGGAATGTGCCGCGGTTTCAAGCGCGTGCAGCAGGCTTTCCGCACTGGAGCGGGGGCCGTAGAGACGGGCGGAACTGGTGCCGTGCTTGATGAGGTAGACGCCGAGATGCTCCATGACCGTGCGGGTGGCAAATCCCGCCGGGACGGCCGGGAAATCCACGTTGCAAAGCCGCTCGAGCAGCGGCGCAAGATCGGCGGCCGCAAGATCGAACGCGACCCATCCGTCGGTCTGTTCCGTCACGCTGGCAGCCTCGCCAAGGGCCGACTTCAGCAGATCGGCGATCAGTTCATGCGTGTCGTGGGGGGCCTCGACGAACCACATCTCGGGGGCGACCCAGAAGGCCGACCAGGGCGTGCCCGGCTGGTGGCTGGCGGGACCGGGCAGGGGCAGGCCTGCCTGCCGCGCGGCGGCAGAGAGGTCGGCCATGCGACCCTTGCGGGCGGCGACCGAGGCAAGGGCGACATCGGTTCGCTCGGCGATGGTCAGCGGACCGTGCGTGACGGTGGTCGCTTTGCGCTTGCCAAGGGCCGTGAGGGGCTGGAGACTAGCCACGGAGACGCTCTCCTTCCGGGTCGAACATGTGGGGCGAGATGATCTCGACCTCGGTATCGAGGTTGGTCAGCAGGTTCACGGCCCGCATGCGCCGGCCGATCTTGCGGTCACCGCCCTTGAGATAGCCCAGGGCGATGTCGTGGCCGAGATGCGGCGAATAGACCTTTGAGGTCAGCCAGCCGCCATCGTTGGCCGCCACCGGGGCCGCGCCCGGTTCCAGGAAATGACTGCCGGCGGTCAGCCTGCCGTTCGGGTCCACCGGCTTCACACCGACAAGACGGTAGCCATCCGGGTCGGTCAGCCCCTCGCGCTGGCTGAGCACCATGCCGATGGAGTCCTTCTTCTTCGACACCATCTTGCCCAGCCCCATGTTCAGCGCGGTGGACTGGCCGTTGAGCTCTCCGCCCGCGACATGGCCCTTCTCGACGCGCATGACGCCAAGCGCCTCGGTGCCATAGACCACCGGATCGAACTCTGCCCCGCGCGCCAGCATCTCGCGCAGAAGCGCGTCGCCATAGCGGGCAGGCACCGCGATCTCGTAGGCCAGCTCGCCCGAGAAGCTGATGCGGAACAGCCGCGCGCGCAGGCCGCCGCAGACGGTGATGCTGCCCGCAGCCATATAGGGGAAGGCGGCGTCCGAGATGTCCTGATCGACGACTTTCTCCAGCAGTTTCCGCGCGTTGGGCCCCGCGACCGAGAACTGCGCCCAGGCCTCGGTCGTCGAGATGAGCTGCACGTCCATCTCGGGCCAGAGGCACTGGCGGCAGAATTCCAGGTGGCGGAAGACCGCGACGGCATTCGCGGTGGTGGTGGTCATCACATATTCATGCTCGCCCATCCGCGCGGTGGTGCCGTCGTCGAAGACGATCCCGTCCTCGCGCAGCATCAGGCCATAGCGGCACTTGCCGACCGGAAGGGTGGAGAAGGTGTTGGCATAGACGCGGTCAAGGAAGGCGCCCGCGTCGGTGCCCTGGATGTCGATCTTGCCCAGCGTGGTCACGTCGCAGATGCCGACCGATCTGCGGGTCGCCAGAACCTCGCGGTCCACCGACTGCCGCCATTCGGTTTCGCCGGGCTTCGGGATCCACTGTGTGCGCAGCCAGTTGCCGACCTCGACGAAGACCGCGCCCTGTTCCCTGGCCCAGTGGTGGCTGGGGGTAAGGCGGAAGGGCCTGAATTCCTTGCCCCGCGACCGCCCCGCCAGCGCGCCCATGGCGACGGGGGTATAGGGCGGGCGGTAGATCGTGGTTCCGGTCTCGGAGATCGACCGGCCGGTCAGTTCCGCCATGATCGCCAGGCCGATCACATTGCCGGTCTTGCCCTGGTCGGTCGCCATGCCAAGCGTGGTGTAGCGCTTCAGATGCTCGACGCTGGTGAAATTCTCCTGCTTCGCCAGCTTCACGTCCTTGACGGTGACATCGTTCTGCTGGTCGATCCAGGCGCGGCCCTTGCCGTGGGCGACGTGCCAGAGCGGGGTGATCCGCACCGGCGCATCCTCGGCATCCGGCAGGTCCGGGGCGGAGTCGAGGTCCAGCGCGGCGATGGCGGCGTCGCGCCCCGTGCGCAGCGCGGCATGGGTGGACATCTGCCCGGCGGCGGCCCCGGCGACCAGAAGGCCGCGTGGCCCCTCGGGGCCGGGGACGAAAGCGGCGATGCCGGCGTCATAGACGGGGCGCGAGCGGTGATGTGAATGGATATTCACGTTCGGGTTCCAGCCGCCTGATACCCCCAGGGCATCAACGGCGATGGTTTCCGTGCGTCCGTTCGATTGGCGGACAGTGATGGTCTTCAGACCCAGCCTGCCCGCGCTGTCGATGACCTCGGCGCCCTGCAGGTGTCGGATCCCGGGGATGAGCGCTCCGCCCTGGCGGCTGTCGATGACCGCGACAACGTCAACGCCCTTGGCCTGCAGGTCCCGCGCCGTGCGGATGCCGTCGTCGTTGTTGGTGAAGACGGCCACCCGCTCCCCGACCTTGACGGCCCAGCGGTTGGCATAGGCGCGCAAGGCCCCCGCCAGCATGATGCCCGGACGGTCGTTGTTCTCGAAGGCGATGGGGCGTTCCGTGGCCCCGCCGGCGAGAATCGCCTTCCCGGTGTAGATGCGCCAGAGGACCTGCCGCGGCTTGCCCCTGGGCGGGACGGGAAGGTGGTCGGACACCCGCTCCACCGCGCCGTAGATGCCGTGGTCGAAGGCGCCGATGACCGTCGTCCGCGTCATCAGGCGGAGGTTCGGCATCGAGGCAAGCTCGGCCACCGCCGCCGCCGCCCAGTCGGCGCCCGTGGCGTCGCCGACCGCGTAGGTCTCGGCGTTCAGGCGTCCGCCCATGCGGAAATCCTCGTCCGCCAGGATCACCCGCTTGCCCGCCCGGCCCGCCGTCAGCGCGGCCATCAACCCGGCGGGACCGGCCCCGATGACCAGCAGATCGCAATGCAGGAAACCCTTGTCGTAGGCGTCCGGGTCCTCCTCGCGCGTCACCGAGCCGAGGCCCGCCGCGCGACGGATCATCGGCTCGTAAAGCCTTTCCCAGAAGGACCTGGGCCACATGAAGGTCTTGTAGTAGAACCCGGCGGCAAAGAAGGCGGACAGCCGGTCGTTGATGCCCATCGCATCGAAGCGCAGGCTGGGCCAGCGGTTCTGGCTGTTGGCCGCAAGACCGTCGAACAGCTCCGCCACCGTGGCGCGCGTGTTCGGCTCTTGCCGCGCGCCGCTGCGCAGTTCGACCAGCGCGTTCGGCTCCTCCGACCCCGCCGAGATCGGGCCGCGCGGGCGGTGATACTTGAAGCTGCGGCCCATGAGGCGGACACCGTTCGCCAGCAGCGCCGAGGCCAGCGTATCGCCGGGGTGCCCCTGATAGGGCAGGCCGTCGAAGGTGAAGCGCAGCGTCCTTGACCGGTCGATCTGGCCACCGGCGATGCGATGCGACTGGGTCATTTCGTGCGCCCCCGGGCCCGCGCCACGTCACGGGCGAGTTCGACCCGCGTGATCTCGTGCGTGACGGTGTTGCGGGTGACGACCAGCCAGGACCGGTCGCCCTGTTCGTGATACCAGAGTTCGCGGTGTTCGCCGGCAGGGTTGTCGCGGTTGTAGAGATAGTCGTGAAACGCCTCGATGCCCGCGGTCATGCCGTCGGGGCGATCGATCAGGGAAGCATCGCCGAGATAGACGAATTCCTGTGCATCGCGCGGCCCGAGGATCGGATGGTGAATGATCATTCGCTTAATTCCGTCAATGCAGGTTCGGCTGGGCGCCCTGGCCCTTTTCGTCGATCATCAGCCCCTTCAGGAACCGGTCGAAGCGGTAGGCCCTTGCGGTGGAATGTGACTCATCCGTCACCATCAGATGCGCAAAGCACCAGCCCGAGGCCGGGGTCGCCTTGAAGCCGCCGTAGCACCAGCCGCCGTTGAAGTAGAGGCCCTCGGTCCCGGTCTTGTCGATGATGGGCGAGCCGTCCATCGACATGTCCATGATCCCGCCCCAGGTCCGCAACAGCCGCACCCGCCCGATGGCGGGCATCAGGGCCATGCCGCCCTCGGCCACATCCTCGATCACCGGCAGGTTGCCGCGCTGGGCATAGGAATTGTAACCGTCGATGTCACCGCCGAAGACGAGGCCGCCCTTGTCGGACTGGGAGACGTAGAAATGCCCCGCGCCGAAGGTCATCACGCCGTCGATCAGGGGCTTCAGCCCTTCGGAGACGAAGGCTTGCAGGACGTGGCTTTCGATCGGCAGGCGCATTCCGGCATGGGCCATGACCTTGGAGGATGACCCGGCCACCGCCACGCCGACCTTCTTCGCGCCGATGTAGCCGCGCGTCGTCTCGACCCCCCGGATGCGGCCGTTCTCGATCCGCATGCCGGTGACTTCGCAGTTCTGGATCAGGTCCACGCCCCGCTGGTCGGCGCCGCGCGCATAGCCCCAGGCCACCGCATCGTGCCGCACCGTGCCGCCGCGCGGCTGCATCAAGGCACCCTTGATCGGGAAGCGGGCGTTGTCGAAGTTCAGCCAGGGATACATGGCGCGCACCTCTTCGCGCGACAGAAGCCGCGCGTCGGCGCCGTGCAGGATCATCGCATTGCCGCGCCGGGTGGCTGCATCGCGCTGCGCGTCGGTGTGGATCAGGTTGATGATCCCGCGCTGGCTGACCATCGCGTTGTAGTTGAAGTCCTGCTCCAGCCCTTCCCAGAGCTTCAGCGAGAATTCGTAGAAGGGCTCGTTCCCGTCCAGAAGGTAGTTCGACCGGATGATCGTGGTGTTCCGGCCCACATTGCCGCCGCCGAGATAGCCCTTCTCGACCACCGCGATCCGCGACTGGCGGAATTCCTTGGCGAGGTAATAGGCCGTGGCCAGCCCATGCCCGCCGCCGCCGATGATGAGGTAATCGTATTCGGGCTGGGGCTCTGGGTCGCGCCAGACGGGTTTCCAGCCCTTGTGGCCGGTCAGTGCCTCGGCGATGACCCGAAATCCGGAATAGCGCACGGCGGTCCTCCTGCTTCAGGGCCGGTTGTAGGCCCGTTTCCGCGCAGAAATCCGTCGATTTTCGCCATACACGCCGCGGTTTTCGCCAGGACCCGGCTTCGGGCAGTCAGGGCAGGACGGCGGCCTCGATGGCCGAGAAGGGCGACCAGACGGGACGAAGACCCGCAACCTCTTCCTGCGCCCAGGCGAACAGGACCAGAATGGTGGTGGCGGAGAGAAGCATCTGCATGTTCAGGCCTCGGGTGCGTTTTGTTCACGTCCCGTTCTGCCCGATTCTGGTTGCCGGTCGGTTAACCATGCGCCCGCTTCAGGCGACCAGCGCCTCGGCCTTCTTCAGGTCCACGCTGACGAGCTGGCTGACTCCCTGCTCCTGCATCGTCACGCCGAACAGCCGGTCCATCCGGGCCATCGTCACGGCGTGGTGGGTGATGATGAGGAAGCGCGTGTCGGTGCGGCGGGTCATCTCGTCCAGAAGGTCGCAGAAGCGCGTCACGTTGGCGTCGTCGAGTGGCG
>JBKBRG010000112.1:0-7115 GCA_046292325.1 Tabrizicola sp. | reverse complement strand
AGAACTCGCGCCTGTTCCAGATCGCGAGCCACACCTCCTATCCCCTGCGCGTGGCGCTGATCTTCCACGAGACCCGCCGCCGCATGGGTCGCCCGGTCGATCTGACCCTCGGGGCGCCGGTCACGCCCGGGATGCTGGCGCAGATCCCGCGCGACGAGGTTGCGGCCGCTCTGCGCCGGCGCTGCATGACGCTGGCCGGTCCCGCCATCCCCGACCCTGACGAGACCTTCGTCTGGCCCTCGCACGTCCGTTGGTAGACTGCGGGAGCCGGGCCGGACCGTCACACAAGCTTCATCCCGGCTTTCGCCAGTTGTCACATTCGCCCGTTACGACCCGTCTCGCAACGAACGGGGGATGGCCGATGCTGGATGTCGTCGGAGTGACCAGGATGTTTGGCCAGAAGGCCGCGGTCGACAACATCAGCTTCCGCGTGGATCGTCCGGCCTTCGTCGGCATCATCGGGCGCTCGGGCGCGGGCAAGTCCACCTTCCTGCGGATGATGAACCGGCTGACCGATGCCACCTCGGGCGAGATCCGGGTGGAGGGGCGCGACGTGCTGGCGCTGAAGGGTGCCGAGGCGCGGGCCTGGCAGTCGCAATGCGCGATGATCTTCCAGCAGTTCAACCTGGTGCCGCGGATGGACGTGGTCTCGAACGTGCTGCACGGCATCCTGAACCGCCGCTCCACCCTGCAGACCATGTTCAACCTCTGGCCCCGCGCCGACATCCTGCGGGCGCTGGAGATCCTCGACCGCCTCGGCATCGCCGAGCAGGCCCCGAAACGGGCCGAGGCCCTGTCGGGCGGCCAGCAGCAGCGGGTGGCCATCGCCCGCGCGCTGATGCAGGACCCCAAGATCATCCTGGCGGACGAACCCATCGCCAGCCTCGACCCGATGAACGCGCAGGTCGTCATGGACACGCTGAAGCGGATCAACGTCGAGGACGGCCGCATGGTCATCGCCAACCTGCACACGCTGGATACCGCGCGGCGCTACTGCGACCGGGTGATCGGGATGCGCGACGGGCGCATCGTCTTTGACGGCACCCCCGACCAGCTGTCCACACAGGTCGCGCGCGACATCTACGGCGCCGACGAAAGCTTCAACGAGGCGGCCACCTCGACCTCGATTCCCGCCGACACCACCGCTGACCGCACCTACGCGGATATCATGCTGTCGTGACCCCCGGCCCGGGCTGCGGGCCTCAACCCCATGGAGTTCCCATGCAAAAGCTGCTGACTGCAACCGCTCTTGTCTCGATGATGGCCACTTCGGCCTTCGCGCAGGAGATCAAGGAATTCAACATCGGCATCCTGGGCGGCGAGAACGCCCAGGACCGTCTGACCAACAACGAATGCTTCCGCGCCTATGCCGAGGAAACCCTTGGCGTGCCGGTCAAGCTGTTTGCCCCGGCCGACTATGACGGCGTGATCCAGGGCCTGCTGGGCGGCACCATCGACATGGCCTGGCTCGGGCCGTCAGCCTATGCGAAGGTCTACCTGACCGACCCCGAGGCCGTGGACGTGGCGCTGGTCAAGACCAACCTCGACGGATCGTTCACCTATCACTCGATCGGCTTCGCCCGCAAGGACAGCGGCATCAAGTCGCTGCAGGACGCCAAGGGCAAGATCTTCGGCTTCGGCGATCCGAACTCGACTTCGGGCTATCTGATCCCCTCGGTCGAGATCCCCGAGGCGATCGGCGCCCCGATGGAAGAGTTCTTCGGCGAGGTGAAGTTCACCGGCGGCCATGAACAGACCATCGTCGCGGTCAACAACGGCGACATCGACGCCGGCGTGACCTGGGCCGATGGTCAGGGCAACTGGGAAGACGGCTACAACTCGGGCGCCCTGCGCAAGGCGGTGGATGCCGGCCTGGTCGACATGAACGACCTGGTCGAGATCTGGAAATCGAAGCCGATCCCGGAAGGCCCCATCGTGCTGCGCCGCGCCCTGCCGGAAGACGTCAAGCAGAAGATGATCGACCTGACCATGGGTCTGATCGAGAAGGACAAGGAATGCACCTACAACATCGCGGCCGGTGAGACCGCGGGCTTCTCGAAGATCGACCATTCCTTCTACGAGACCCTGATCGAGGTTCGCCGCCGCCAGGACGGCATGTAACGCCAGCCCCAGGCCGGGCACCGCGCTCCCCGGGGCCCGGCCTTTCCTATTCCGGATGATCCCATGGTCGATGTCGCCTTCGGACCAGAGCAGGGCCAGCGCCCCGACCTGTCCAACCGCAATGAAGCCTATCTCGACATGGTCCGCCGCAAGCGGATGTATGGCGGTATCCTGCTGGTCCTCTTCGTGGCCCTCATGGTCTCGGGCTGGAACCTCGCCGAACACCGCAACGCCGGAGGCTTCCTTGACGGCCTGCATCAGGTTCTCGACTTTCCCGCCGAGGTCTTTTCGGAAGCCTGGACCAACCGCGCGAACCTGCCCCATCTGCTGTGGGATCACGTCCCCGCGCTGATCGAGACGCTGAACATTGCCGCCGTGGCCACGCTGATCGGCGCGCTGGCGGCGATGTCGCTGTCGCTCTTGGCCACGCGCGGCCTGGCCCGCTGGCCGCGCCTGATCCCGGTTTTCCGCCGCACGATGGACGGCCTGCGCGCCATCCCAGAGATCGTCATTGCGCTGGTGCTGATCTACATCCTCGGCGGCGGCCCGGTGCCGGCCGTCATCGCCATCGCGCTGCATACCGGCGGCGCGCTGGGCAAGCTCTTCTCCGAGGTCGCGGAAAACGCCGACCTGAAGCCGGTCGAGGGGCTGGCCTCGGTCGGTGCCAACTGGTCGCAGCGCATGTGGCTGGGCGTCATGCCTCAGGTCGCGCCGAACTGGCTGTCCTATGCGCTGCTGCGCTTCGAGATCAACGTCCGCGCCTCGGCCATCCTGGGCTTCGTCGGCGAGGGCGGCATCGGCCATGACCTGAAACTGGCGATGCAATGGGGCCGGGGCCGCTATGATGAAGTCGTGGCGATCTTCCTGCTGTTGTTCCTTGCCATTGTCGCCATCGACCGCCTGTCCGACGACTTCCGGCACAAACTGGTGAAGGGGCACTGAGCCATGACCATGACCGCCTCTGCCTCCTCGCTGGCCGAAACCGTCACCCGCAGTTTCGATCGCAAGCGCCGGCTTGCCTTTGCGGTGCCGGCGGCGATCCTGGCCTATCTGGTCTATGCGGCCGTCAGCTTCGACATCGCGGGCCTGATCGGCCGCGCGCGGTTCGACAACGCCGCGATCCTCTTGTCCGACTTCTGGTCCTACAAGACCCACGTCAGCCGCGACAACCGCACGGGGCGCGTCGAGGTCGCCATCGAGGGCGAGACCAAGGGAACCTATCCCGAAGGCATGCTGCCCGACTGGGTCACCATCGACGGCCCGGTCACGACCATCGACCTTGGGCAGGGCCACGTCGTCACCTATGACGATCAGGGCGCGCGCTATGTCGTGCCGGGCTATGGCACCATCGACATCCGCGCCGAGGGCGGCCGGCCGGTGCTGACCGCGCCCGAACCGATTCCCGACTGGATCAGCGCCTCGTCCAACAAGGTCGCGGTCACCACCGAGGCCGGCCGCTTCAGCTATTCCCGCGCCAAGGTCGAGACCTTCCGCTACGAACCGGGCTGGGAGCTGTGGTTCTTCACCCTCGACAGCCCGTTCTACGGCAAGGGGTTCGGCGAACTGGCCGGACTGGCCCTCTTCGGCGACCGGATCGACCCGGACCGGTCCAACCTGGGCTACATGGTTTCCGAATTCTGGACCAACCGCATGTGGCGCCACGGTGACGTGGCCTGGGCGATCTTCGAGACGATCCTGATGGCCTTCCTGGGCACGATGACCGCTGCCTTGCTGGCGCTGCCGCTGTCGTTCCTGGCCGCGCGCAACTTCATGCCGCTCGGGTCCTTCCGCTTTGCCGCGCGCCGGGTGTTCGACTTCATCCGCGGCGTGGACGGGCTGATCTGGACGATCATCCTGTCGCGCGCCTTCGGTCCCGGCCCGATGACCGGGGCCATCGCCCTCGCGATCACCGATACCGGCAGTTTCGGCAAGATGTTCTCGGAAGCGCTGGAGAACATCGACGAACGCCAGGTCGAGGGCATCCGCTCGACCGGGGCCAACAGCGTGCAGCGCGCGCGCTTCGGGGTCATGCCGCAGATCATGCCGGTGCTCTTGTCGCAGGTGCTTTACTACCTGGAATCGAACACCCGCAGCGCGACGGTGATCGGGGCCATCGTCGGCGGCGGCATCGGCCTTCTGCTGACCCAGGCGATCATCACCCAGAAGGACTGGGAGGAAGTCGCCTACTACATGGTGCTGATCGTGCTGATGGTGATGCTGATGGACAGCATCTCGGGCTGGCTCCGGCGCAAGCTGATCAAGGGCAGCTGATGCCGAAGCTTTCGCCGAACGCGCCCTTCGTCCATCCCGGCTGCCAGATCGTCAACTCCTCCTTCGGTGCCTATTGCGAGGTCGGCGAGGGAAGCCGCGTGCTGAATTCGGACTTCGGCGACTACGCCTATTGCGACCGGCTTGCCGACATCGCCAACACCTCGGTCGGCCGCTTCGCCAACATCGCCGCGATGACGCGGATCGGGCCCACGGATCACCCCTGGACCCATGCCGCGCAGCATCATTTCCTCTACCGTTCCAGCCTTTACTGGGACGACGTCGAGGACGATGCGGCCTTCTTCGCCGCCCGCGCCGCGCGGCGCACCGTGCTGGGGGCGGATTGCTGGATCGGCCATGGCGCGATCGTGAAGCCCGAGGTGACGCTGGGCATCGGGGCCGTGGTCGCCTCGGGCGCGGTGGTGACGAAGGACGTGGACCCCTTCATGATCGTTGCCGGCTGCCCGGCCAGACCCCTGCGCAGCCGGTTCCCGCAAGCGGTGATCGACCGGCTCATGGCGCTGGCCTGGTGGGACTGGCCGCATGACCGGCTGCGCGGGGCGTTGCAGGATTTCCGCAGCCTCAGGGCCGAGGAATTCCTGGAAAGGCATCAGGGCTGATCGGCGACCGTCAGCGTCACCCTTTCGCCCGCGAACCAGGTCGTTCCGTGTTCCACCGGCCGCCCGGAGGGATCGACGTTCAGCGCCACCGTGCGCAGGACCGGCGCGCCGGGCCGCACCGAGAGGGCGACCGCCAGCACCGGATCGGCCAGTTGCGCCGTGATCCGCGTCTCGGACCGGGTGTAGTCGGCCAGCCCGAGCCTGGCCAGCGCAAGGGTGATCGACTGCGTCTCGCGCAGAGCATCGGGCAGATCCGGGAAGAGCCCGGCCGGAAAGACCGAGCGGAAGGCCGCGACCGGCTGGCCATCGGCCAGCGAGACGCCTTCCACGACATGCACCGGCTCGCCCGGTTTCAGGCGCAACGCCCGCGCCTCCTCGGCGTCCGAGGGGCGGGTCTCGGCCCGGCTGATCCGGCGCGAGGGCGTCTGGCCTGCCGCCAGCACGTTCTGATGGAACCGCACCCGGCGGCCCAGCGGATAGTCGGTCGGGCGCTGCGCGACGAAGACCCCCGCGCCGCGGCGGGAATGGACGAGCCCCGCCTCGGCCAGCGCGGCCAGCGCGTGGCGGACCGTGTGGCGGTTCACACCGAAGCGTGCGGAAAGGGCCGCCTCGGTCGGCAGCCGGTCGCCGGGCCGGTAGTGGCCGGCGCCGATCTCGTCCCGCAGGGTGGCGGCGATGGCCGACCAGAGCGCATCCTTCATCGGGGATCCCGTCACGAAAACTTCACAACTCTCCGGTTGGCCGCAGGGCGCCGGTGGTGTAGAATTTGTATAGTTGTCTAGTGGAATGGACAAGTCAATTCAGTTGTCGAGGTTGCCATGCCCGCACCGGATAGCGAGGCCCGCAAGGCCTGGATCGCAACGCTTGCCAAGGCCCCGCCGGCGCGGCTGGCCGGGCTGATGCCCGAGCTGCCGCCGCACGATCTTCTGCGCGCGCCCGAGATCGGTGCCGTGATGGTGCGCGGTCGGACGGGGGGCGCGGGGGCGGCCTTCAACCTTGGGGAAATGACGGTGACGCGCTGTTCGGTGCGGCTTGCCGACGGGCCGGTGGGCCATGCCTGGGTGCAGGGCCGCGACAAGGATCACGCCCGGCGCGCGGCGGTGATCGACGCGCTGATGCAGACCGAGGCCGCGCCGGACCTGTCGGCCCGCGTCCTCGCCCCGCTTCGCGCCGAGGCCGAGGCCCGCCGTGCCGCCCGTGCCGCGACGGCCGCCGGGACGAAGGTCGAATTCTTCACCATGGTCAGGGGGGAAGATCAATGAGCGCCCATGCCCTGCAAGGCGGCTTCACCGAGGCGCCCGTCCAGTCCGCCCGCGCCTTCCGCGAAATCCTGGAGGCGATGGCCCGCCCCGGCACGATCCGCCGTGTCGCGGGGGCGCAACCTCCGGCGCCCTTGTCGGTCGCGGCGGGGGTGGCGCTGCTGACGCTCTGCGATCCGACGACCGGGCTGCACCTGGCGGGCGCGGCCGACTGCCCCATGGTGCGCGACTGGGTGGCCTTCCACATCGGCGCGCCGCTGGTTGCCGCAGAGGAGGCGGATTTCGCGCTGGGCACCTGGGAGGCGTTGCAGCCCGTCAGCCGCTTTCGCATCGGTCAGCCGGATTATCCCGACCGCTCGGCCACGCTGATCGTCGCGTGCGACCGGCTGGTCAACCACGGACCCGCCCTGACCGGCCCCGGCATCGAGACCGCGACCTGGCTGAACCTGCCCGAGACGGCGGCCTTCCGTGCCAACCGGGCGCTGTTCCCGCTGGGCTTCGACTGCCTGTTCACCGCTGGCGACCGCATCGCCGGCCTGCCCCGGTCCACCCGCGTGGAGAAGATCTGATGTATGTCGCCGTCAAGGGTGGCGAACGCGCCATCGACAATGCCCATCAGTGGCTGGCCGAGGAACGCCGGGGGGATCCGTCCGTCCCCGAACTGACCATCCCCCAGATCCGCGAGCAGATGAAGCTGGCGGTCAACCGGGTGATGGCCGAGGGCTCGCTCTACGACCCCGATCTTGCGGCGCTGGCGATCAAGCAGGCGCGCGGCGACCTGATCGAGGCGGTCTTCCTGATCCGCGCCTATCGCACGACGCTGCCGCGCCTTGCCGGGTCGCGGCCG
>JBKBRG010000111.1:0-7131 GCA_046292325.1 Tabrizicola sp. | reverse complement strand
ATGTCGATGGCGACAAAGCCGCCGCGGCGAAAGGCCGTCGGGGCCATCAGGGCGGTGGACCAGAGCATCAGGAAGCGCGAGGCCTCCTCGGGCCAGGGCAGCGCGTTGTTCAGGACATAGCGGAAGACGACCTGCATCAGGATCGCCACCACCATCAGGCCCAGGCAGACAGCCCCGATCCAGCGGCCCAGGGCCAGAAGCGCGCCGTTCAGCAAGGCGAGGCCGTTGCAGATGGCCAGAAGTGCGGTCACGTCTCCTCCCTTCGCCCCCTCTCCCCTGGGGGTGTTTCAGTCCGCAAAGCCGCCGAACCTGCCTTTCGCAAAGACCAGCGGCTCGCCCTCCTCCACGGCCAGCCGCAGGACCTGTCCCACGATGATCAGATGGTCGCCGCCGTCATGCGTCGCATGCTGGGCGCAGTCGAAGCGGGCCAGGACGCCAGGCAGCGTCGGCACACCTTCCGCATTCGCCTGCCAGGTCAGGCCGTCGAACCCCTGCCCTCCCCGGGAAAACCGGGCCGACAGCTCGGCCTGGTGCCGCCCCAAGACGTGAATGGCGTAATGTCTGGCCGCCGCAAAGAACGGATAGCGCTGCGACGCCTTGGCAGGAGACCAGAGCACAAGCGCCGGGTCGAGGGACAGGCTGGCAAAGCTGTTGGCGGTAAAGCCCATCGGCCCCTCGGGCCCGGCGATCGTGACCACGGTCACGCCCGTCGCAAATCGCCCCAGCGCATCGCGGAGCAGCCGGGTGTTGCCAGCGTCCGGCACCACCTCTGCCGTCTGGTGGCCGCCATCCGCCATCACGCCACCTCGTGCCCCTGGGCAAGGGTCAGAAGCTCGAACCAGGTCTGGCGGTCCATCGGCACGCGCAGGGCGTCCGAGATCGCGGCGATGCGCGACAGGGTGTTGGTGCCGAGGACGGGAAGGATTTTCGCCGGATGGTGCAGAAGCCAGGCCACGGCGACGGCGGTCCAGTCGGTGCCCGCCGCCTTGCCGATGGCGTCCATCCGGGCGCCGAGGCCGTCGTTCGCCTCGGCGCGCAGATGGCCGCCGGCCAGGGGGCTCCAGGCCATCGGCGCAATGCCGCGCTCCTGAAGGAAGGCGAGGTCGCCGTTGGTGAAGGGGGCGCGGCAGTTCAGCGACATCTCGATCTGGTTGGTGACCAGGGGCTGCGTCATGGCCGATTGCAGCAGGGTGAAATCCCAGGGCCGGAAGTTCGACACGCCCACGCTGCGCACCTTGCCGCTGGCGACCAGGGCATCCAGCGCGCGGCCGGTCTGATGGTGGTCCATCAGCGGGTCGGGGCGGTGGATCAGCAGAAGGTCGATCCGGTCGGTCGCCAGTTCCCGCAGACTGGCCTCGACCGAGGCGGTGATATGGGCGGCGGAGGTATCGTAATACTTGACCCGCGCGGCGGAATGGCGGCCGACCGGGGCGACGATGTCGCATTTGGTGACGATCTCGATCCGGTCGCGCAGGCCCGGCGCCGCCTTCAGCGCCGCGCCCAGCAGCCCTTCGGCGGTGTAGCCGCCATAGATATCGGCCTGGTCCATCGTGGTGATGCCCTGCGCCAGGCAGGCCTCGACCTTGGCCTGGACATGGGCGGGCGAGGTGTCGGGGTCGTCGCCCAGCCGCCACATGCCATAGACGAGGCGCGACAGGGTGATCTGGCCAAGGGTGACACGTTCCATCAGCGGCGCACTCCGGTGCCGAGGGGGGTTGCAGGGGTGGTGGCCGGAACCCGGCCATAGGCATGGGGCAGGGAACAGGTCTTCAACTGGGGCAACACCTTGGTGCCGAAATGGTCGCATTCGTCCAGATGCGGATAGCCCGAGAAGATGAAGGCCCGGATGCCCATCGCCTGGTATTCCTCGATCCGGGACATAACCTGATCGACCGATCCGACAAGCGCCGCCCCGCAGCCCGACCGCGCCCGGCCGATCCCGGTCCAGAGATGCGGCTCGACATAGCCGAACTGGTCGGCCAGTTCCCGCGCCCGGGCCTGATGCGCGACGCCCAGGCTGATCGAGTCATGCGCCTGCTCGCGGATCAGGCGGCCGTATTCGTCGTCCAGCTTCGACACGATGTAATCGGCGTATTCGCGCGCCTCGGCCTCGGTATCACGGACGATCATGTGGACGCGCAACCCGTAATCCAGCGTGCGGCCATGCGCCTCGGCCCGCGCGTGAACGTCGCGCATCCGCTGGGCGAGCATCTCCTTCGGCTCGGGCCACATCAGAT
The DNA here is from genome assembly GCA_046292325.1 of Tabrizicola sp. Classification (GTDB taxonomy): domain Bacteria; phylum Pseudomonadota; class Alphaproteobacteria; order Rhodobacterales; family Rhodobacteraceae; genus Tabrizicola. The sequence goes on along the minus strand of JBKBRG010000111.1, from coordinate 4,894 downwards.
AGACATCGCATTGCGCCCCGCACAGCTCCAGCGCGTCGGGCGAATAGCCGCCGAAATAGAGAAGCGGCCCGCCGTTCTGCTGATAGGGCTTGGCCGGGTCGGCCGTCAGCTTGCTGATCCTGTAGATCTCGCCGTCATATTCGATGTGGTCGCGGGTCCAGGCCTGGCGCAGGATCTCCACCACCTCGTGGCTGCGGCGATAGCGATAGGCGCTGTCGGCCACCTCTCCGGGAAAATCGCTGGAAATCACGTTCAGCGTCAGTCGGCCCTGCAGCATGTGGTCCAGCGTGGCCACGGTGCGGGCCAGCATGACGGGCTGCATCTCGCCGCAGCGGATGGCGGCGAGAAAGTTGATGCGATCCGTGATCGGCGCGCAGCCCGCGACGAAGGTCAGCGTGTCCTGCCCCACCTGATAGGAGGACGGGCACAGGATGTTGCGGAAGCCATGGCCTTCCGCCCGCTTCACGATACTGGAACAATGCGCCCAGCTTGACCGCAGGTTCCCGTCCGGCACGCCGAGGAACTGGTAGTCGTCGGAACAGAGCGCGGCGAACCAGCTGACCTCGCAGGCATCCAGATCGGGCGAGGTGATCGGAACGACCGACATGATTCTCTGTCTCCGGCTGCGGCTTTCCTCTTGCGTAGCATCCGCATTGATGTAGATCAATCATGTATCAATTCTGGATGCGACGGAATGGCCCAGCCCGGATCGCTGCCGCTGTATCAGCAGATCGCCGAGCTTCTGATCCGCGACATCGCCGCGGGCCGTCTGATCGACGGCGAGCGGCTTCCGCCGGAACGCGACATGGCGGCGACCCTCGGCATCGCGGTGGGGACGCTGCGTCAGGCGCTGAAGTCGCTGACCGAAAAGGGCCTGCTCGTCCGGGTGCAGGGGTCGGGGAACTATATCCGGGCCAAGGCGGACGCGGGTTCGGTCTATGCCCTGTTCCGGCTGGAGCGGGTCGAAGGCGGCGGCCTGCCCACGGCGCGCGTGCTGTCGGTCGATCGCTGCCCGAAGGACCCTGCCCTGCCGCCCTTCGGCCGCCATGCCGAAGGCCACCGCATCCGGCGCCTGCGCTTTCTGTCGGGACAGGTCGCGGCGGTCGAGGAAATCTGGCTGGACGGGGCCGAGGCCGACCGCATTGCGCCCGGCGATCTGCTGGAATCGCTTTACCTCTACTACCGCCAGCGCCTGGGCATCTGGATCTCGCGCGCCGAGGACAGCATCGGCCAGGGCCCGCTGCCCGACTGGGCCCCGTCCGAATTTCCGCACCCGCCCGGCACGCCCCTGCCGCTGATCACCCGGATCAGCTGGGCGCAGGACGGCCGCTCGGTCGAGGCCTCGTTCACCTGGTATGACCCCGCCACCACGCGCTATGTCGCGCGCCTGAAATAGGATTTCAAAATGCTGCGCTACGGAATAATCGGCTGCGGGATGATGGGGCAGGAACACCTGCGCAACATCGCCTTGCTGGACGGCGTCTCGGTGGTGGCGATCCACGAGCCCGACCCGGGCATGCGGGCGGCGGCCTCTGCCCTGGTGCCAGAGGCGCGCATGGTCGGATCGGTTGCCGAAGTCCTGGCGGTGCCCGAGGTGAACTGCCTTCTGATCGCCAGCCCGAACCACCTGCACCTTGGCCAGCTTGAGGAAATCGCCCGCATCCGCCCGCTGCCCGTGCTGTGCGAAAAGCCGCTCTTCACCGACCCGGCGGATGCGCCGCGCCTTGCCGCCCTGCGCGCGGCCTATCCGGCGCCGATCTGGGTGGCGATGGAATATCGCTACATGCCCCCCGTCGCCCATCTGCTGCGCGAGGCAGAGGCGGCGACCGGCGGGGTCAGGATGCTGACCATCCGCGAGCATCGCTTTCCCTTCCTGCGCAAGGTCGGCGACTGGAACCGCTTCAACCGCAATTCCGGCGGCACGCTGGTCGAGAAATGCTGCCATTTCTTCGACCTGATGCGCCTTGTGGCCGGCTGCGACCCGGTTCGCATCATGGCCAGCGGCGGCCAGGCGGTGAACCATCTGGACGAGGTCTATGACGGCCAGACCCCCGACATCTGGGACCACGCCTATGTCATCGTCGATTTCGCAAGCGGCATGCGGGCGATGCTGGAACTCTGCATGTTCGCCGAAGGCAGCCGCTATCAGGAAGAGATCTCGGCCGTCGGACCGAAGGGCAAGATCGAATGCCTCGTCCCCGGCCCGGGCCGGTTCTGGCCGGCGCATCTTGGCGCCGCGCCGGTCCCCAGGGTCATCGTCAGCCCGCGCGATCCGGCCGGACCGATCGAGCTGGAGGTTCCCGTCGATCCCACCCTGCTGGCGGCGGGCGATCACAACGGATCGACCTTCTACCAGCATCAGGGATTCCAGCGTGCGGCAAGCGGCGCACAGGATCCGGAGGTTTCGCTGATCGACGGGTGGTGGGCGGCGGCGATGGGCATGGCCGCGCAGGAAAGCGCCATCCGGGGCCAGGCGGTGGATCTTGGCCGGGCGGGCTATGTCCCCGGATGACCCGATCCCGGCACTATCCCCCGTCGATCCTCGCCTTCATCTGCGCGAGTTCGACCGAGTTTCGTGCGCCGGTCTTTTGCAGCACCCGCGAGCGGTGGACCTCGACCGTGCGCATCGCAATGCCCAGCCTGTCCGCGATCTGCTTGTTCAGCTGGCCGTCGAGGATCAGGTTCATCACCTCGACCTCGCGCGGCGACAGCGTGGCAAAGCGGGCGGCGATGGCTTGGCGGGTGTCGGCCTCCAGGGCGCGGTTGCGGTGCAGGTCCATCGCCCGCAGGGCGAGATCGACGATCTGGTTGTCGTTGAAAGGCTTTTCCAGAAAGTCGTAGGCACCGCTCTTCAGGCTCTGCACCGCCAGAGGCACATCGGCATGGCCGGTCAGGAAGATGACGGGCGGCAGGTCCGCCGCGCGCCCTTCGGCCCGGAGCAGCGCATCCAGCACCTGCGGGCCCGAAAGCCCTTCCATCCGCACGTCAAGAATGATGCAGCCGCAATCGGCTTGCGGCCAGGCGGCGAGGAAGGCTTCGCCCGAGGGCCAGACCCGGGTCGCGATCCCGCGCGAGGCGAACAGGAAGGCGAGGCTGTCGCGCAGGGCCTCTTCGTCATCGACGACATGGACGGCAAGCGGTCGGCGATCGGTCATGCGGGCGATCCTTCGGGCGGAAGGTCTTCACGCCGCGCGGCGGGCAGGCGCAGGGTAAAGATCGTGCCGCCACCGGGGTTGGGGGCGTGGCCGAGACTGCCATGCAGCATCTCGACGATGGACCGGCAGATGTTCAGTCCCATCCCCATGCCATGCGCCTTGGTGCTGACGAAGGGGTCGTAGAGCCGATTCTCGAGATCGGGCGGAATGCCGGGCCCCTGGTCGATGACATCCAGCCGCAGGACCCGGTCCTCCGGGGTCAATCTCAGCGTCAGCCTGTCGCCATGCCGCGGGCCTTCCGACATCGCCTCCATCCCGTTGCGGATCAGGTTGACCATCACCTGCTCCAGCAGGATGCGGTCTGCCGTCACCGGGCCGGAAGCCGGCGCGCCGACCTCCAGCACCAGCTTCACCCGGCGTTCCCGCGCCTCGGCGGCCATGAGGGCGACGGCATCCGCCGCGACCTCGGCCAGATCGAGGGACACGAGCTGCGGCTCGCGCTTCTTCACGAAGTCCTGGATCCGGCGGATGATCAGACCCGCGCGCCGGGCCTGGGCGCCGAGGTTCTGGAACGCTGTCCTGACCATGGGCGAATCGGCCTGACCGGATTCGACCAGGTTCAGCCCCCCGGCGGCATAGGAGGCGATGGCGCCAAGCGGCTGGTTCAACTCGTGCGCAAGGGTCGAGGCCATCTCGCCCATGGTCACCAGCCGCCCGGTCCGGGCGAGGCTTTCTTCCTGCGCACGGGCGGTGCGGGCGGCCCGCTTGGCCTCGGTGATGTCGATGACCGAGCCCATCCAGCCGTGGTGTCGGCCCGCGGCATCGATCAGGGGCGCCTCATACACTTGCACGTCGATTTCCGTTCCGTCGGCACGGCGGAACCGGGTCTCGAAGCTCTTCGGCATCGCGGGGCCGGTGGCCAGGGCATGCTGGCGGGCAAGGATTTCATCGACCGCATCGGGCGACCAGTAGGGCATGGGCGGCAGGTGGCCGATCAGCGTCTCGGCGGGCAGGCCGACCAGCTTGCAGAAGGCGGCGTTGACATAGAGGATGCGGCCGTCCATGTCCTTCGCGCGCATGCCGACCGTCAGGCTTTCCTCCATCGACCGGCGAAAGGCCATTTCAGCGCGCAGCCGTTCCTCGGCCCGGCGGCGGTGGATGGCGTTGCGCTGCACCACCAGCAGGGCCAGAACCGCAAATCCCGCCAGTCCGACGATGGCGCCCAGAAGCACCAGGTTGCCGATCGCCTCGGGCCGGTCATAGGCGGTGATCTGCAAGGTCGTGCCCGACAGCGGCGGATCGAAGCTGATGGTGTGGAACGGCGCACCGTCGGCGACGGGTCGGCGCGCGCGCTCGGCCAGGGTCCGGCTGCTGTCGAAGATGCGGACGGCATACTGCTCGGCAATCCACCACGGGATGTGGCGATCGAGCATGAGCGGCAGCGCGAGCGTGGCGACGACCACGCCGCCCTCGGCTTCCGATCGGCGCAGGGCGAGGGTCACGGTGCCCGCCTCCACCGGCCCATAGACCGGCCGCGCCGTTGCGGCTGCCGACCGCAACAGCGTATCGACCAGCGCCCGACCCGCCGGCGCCATGCCCTGCGGGACCGAATCGACCAGCGCGCCGGTCCTGTCGAACCACTGCACGGACAGGGTCTCCGGGTTGGCCGCGATATGCAGCCTTGCCCGGTTCTTCAGGGTCTCGATGCCGGTGCCCGACGCCGCATCCAGCGCCAGCCG
>JBKBRG010000110.1:0-7195 GCA_046292325.1 Tabrizicola sp. | reverse complement strand
GCCGCCGGCGACGCCCACCGCTCCGGTTGCCTTGACTGGCGAGGTCGATGACGCGCTCGACTACGGCGAGTTCGCCGGTGTGGGCCGCTCGGCGCTGGCCGATGCTGGGGACGGCGCCCAGGAAGACCCGGCCACCCGGCTGCGTCGCCTGATCGAGCAGCGTCAGACCGAGTCCATCGAGATCCTTCGCGGCTGGATGGAACACGACGAGGAGCATGTCTGATGCCCGCCCCGCGTCTCGAAGTGTTCGACACCGCATCGACGGGTGACGGCTCGCTTCGGCCGCTGGTCGAGGCGACCCTGGTCGAAGAGGCCAAGGTTGCGGCGTTCGAGCAGGGTTACACGGCTGGCTGGGACGATGCCGTTGCCGCTCAGCAGGGCGATCAGACCCGGATCCGGGCGGATCTCGCCCGTAACCTGCAAAGCCTGGCCTTCACCTTCCAGGACGCGCGCGCCCATGTCCTGAACTCCATCCGGCCGCTGGTGCTCGAGATGACCAATCGCCTCCTGCCGGCTATCGCGCGCGAGGCCCTGGCGCCGACCGTTCTGGAAGCGATCGCTCCGCTGGCCGAGGAAATGGCCGACGCGCCCCTTACGCTCGTGCTCAATCCGGCCGTCCGCGCCCAGGTCGAGAGCCTTGTGGCCGAGGCGACGGGCCTTCCGGTTGTGATCGAGGAAGAGCCCTCGTTGCCGGAGGGCCAGGTCTATCTCCGCCTGGGGACAGCCGAGGCGAGTGTCGATCTGTCCCAGGTCACCGCCGACATCGCGGCTGCGGTCCGCGCCTTTTTCACCCTCAGCACCTGAGGAGCCCCATGGAAGACATCGCCGACACCAACCCCTTCAGCCAGGTGCCGATCGAGGTCACGATCTCGGTCGGACGCGCACGGCCCCTGGTTCGCGACCTCCTGCGCCTGTCCAAGGATGCCGTGCTGCAACTTGACCGCAGGGTAGACGACCCCGTCGAGCTCTATGTCGGGGATCGCTTGATCGCTCGCGGCGAGCTGACCGAACTTGAAGGCGATCACGCGGGGCAACTGGCGGTCCGCCTGACGGAAGTCGCCAACCTGCGAGGCGGATTGTGAGGCTTTCACCCGGCCTGAGCGCGGCGGTTGTGCTTGCGCTGGCCCTGCTGTCCGGGCCGGCACTGGCCCAACAGCTGTCGATCGACCTTGGCGGGTCGGGCGGAGAGTCGCTGTCGTTGCGTTCGGTTCAGCTGCTGCTGCTGATAACCGTGCTCTCGATCCTGCCCGGGCTGGCGGTGATGGTGACCTGCTTTCCCTTCATCGTTACCGTCCTTTCGATCCTGCGTCAGGCCATCGGCCTGCAGCAGGCACCGCCAAACATGCTGATCGTCAGCCTCGCCATGTTCCTGACCTGGTTCGTGATGGATCCGGTCTTCACCGAAGCCTGGGTCAAGGGCATCGAGCCCATGACCAACGGCACCATGGAGATCGGCCCCGGGCTCCAGGCGGCGCTTGCCCCGTTCCGGGCCTTCATGGCGCTGCGGGTCGATCCGGAAACCCTTCAGACCTTGCAGGACCTGCGCTCGACCGCGCCGGTCGCACCGGCGGACGCACCCTTGTCTCTGCTGGTGCCCTCCTTTCTTCTGTCCGAGATCCAGCGGGCCTTCGAGATCGGCTTCATGATCTACCTGCCCTTCCTCATCATCGACCTGGTCGTCGCGGCGATCCTGATGTCGATGGGGATGATGATGGTGCCGCCTGCCGTCGTCTCGCTGCCGTTCAAGCTGATCTTCTTCGTGGTGGCTGATGGCTGGGCCTTGATCTCGGGGGCCTTGGTCCGCAGCTATTTCTGAGCGGTCCGGCAAGGCTGTCCAGGGTGGAGCCTCCGGGAACATGACGTGACATCAGATGGATGAGGCTTGGCATGCAGGATCTGCCAGAGCCCTTCCCCGCAATCCCGGATCGCATCGCGAAGGGCTGGGCGCGACCGTGGAACGCACCCTCGCCAGCCGGAACGGCCAGACGCGGCTGCCTGATGCCGCAGATCGGGCCATAGGGCGGTCAGGCTGGCATCCGCGCCTTGGCCGATCGGGCAGGGCCGCGCCTGCATCGTCTTTCGCATCCGGCGGATCCGCCGCTCCTCGGGCGCCTTGCGCATTCGACGCCGCTCTGGTCTGCGAACGGCCGAGGTGCGCGCAAGGGTGATCCGGCAGCAGGCTGCGCCAACAGCGTCAGTCGAGGATCCTTCCGGCTGCGGTCCACCAGAAGGGATGTGCCTCCCGGAGGGCCGCCGCAGCGGCTGCGGCCGCCTCCGGGCTGTCAAAGAGGCCGAAATGGGTGCCGCCTGACCCTGACATCCGGGCAAGAAGGCAGCCGGGGGTGGCCTCAAGGGCCGCCTGGACATCGGCAAGCACCGGGGCGACGGTCAGCGCGGGGGCGACCAGATCGTTGCGGCTGTGGGCCGCCAGCCAGCCGGCGAAGGCCGAGGCAGAGGCCAGCGCGGCGGCGGGCAGGTCCGGAAGACCCGGGTTGTCGCGCCTGTCGAGGGCGGCAAAGACCTGTGGCGTCGGAACCGGCAGGCGCGGGTTGACCAGCACGCATCCCAGCGCCGGCAGGGGCGGCAGAGGTGCCACCCGCTCGCCGATACCTGACATCCGGGATGGCCGGCAGGCCAGGCAGACCGGCACATCCGCGCCAAGCCGCAGGACATCGGACATCGCGGGCAGGGGTCGCCCGGTCAGCCGGGCCAGCGCACGCAGTGCCGCCGCGGCATCCGCCGACCCGCCACCCACGCCCGAAGCGATGGGCAGCCGCTTGTCCAGCACCAGCGCGGCATCGGTCACACCCATGCTGCGGGCGGCGCGCAGGACCAGGTTGTCGGAATCGGCCTTTAGACCTGCTCCCTCGGGTCCGGCCACGACCAGCGACAGGCCGCGCGCGGGGCTGACGAACACCCGGTCGGCGATATCGGCAAAGACCACGAGACTGTCGAGCAGGTGATAGCCGTCGCCCCGGCGTCCGGTCACATGCAGGCAGAGGTTGAGCTTGGCAGGTGCCGCTTCGCTGACGGCCTCAGTTGCCATTCTCGGCGGCCTTGACCGGGGCCGGTGCGGTGCCCTCTTCGGCCATCACCGCATCCAGACCGACCTCGAGCTTGCGCAGGATGCGCGCCTTGTCCTTTTCGGTCGGGTTGAAGGACAGGGCGCGGCGCCACTGGAACCGGGCCTCGAGCTTGCGGTCGTTCATCCAGTAGACATCGCCCAGATGGTCGGTGACGATCGGATCCACGGGCTCCAGCAGCGAGGCCTTCTCCATCGGTTCCAGCGCCTCGGCATAGCGGCCCAGCTTGAAGTAGGCCCAGGCCAGGCTGTCGATGATGTAGCCCTGCTTGGGGTCGCCGGCCACGGCCTTCTTGATCATGTCAAGCGCCTCATCCAGCTTTTCACCGCGGTCCACCAGCCCGTAGCCGAGATAGTTCAGCACCTGCGGCTGGGTCGGGTTCAGCTCCAGGGCGCGGCGGAAGTCGGCCTCGGCAGAGGCCCAGTCCTTCGATTGCTCGTGGCAGATGCCGCGGTAGAAATACAGGACCCAGTCCTCCCGTCCGGCCGCCGCAGCAAGGGTGATGGCCTCGGTATAGGCTGCGATCGCCTCGGCGAACCGTTCCTGCCCGCGCAGCATGTCGCCCAGTGCGAACTGCACCCCCATCAGGTCACCATGCGCCCTGGCCAGGGTCCGCAGCGCTTCGATGGCGGCATCGGTCTTGCCCTGTGCGCGCAAGGCCCCCGCCCTGCCGACCTCGGCGGTGACGAAGGCTGGATCCTCGGGTGTGAACCGGGCGTAGGTCTCGGCCGCTAGGTCGTGCCGGTTCAGATCCTCCAGAACGTTGGCGCTCATCAGCAGCGCATCGCTGTGGTCCGGGCGCAGGTAACCGGCCACGCGGAGGTGAAGCAGCGTGTAGACCGGATCGCCCCCTCCCTGCAGGGCGGTCGAGATCGAGAAGAAGACTTCGGCGATGCCATCCCGCGCCGTCCGGACCACATCGAAGGGGATCGGCTCTCCGGCCTGAAGGCGCCGGCGGAGAGGATCGACCATCGGATCCGGTCCGGTGCCGAAGCTGCGGTCCAGCAGGGCCAGCGCATCGGCGTTGCGTTCCAGCTGGCTCAGGATCTGCACATGGGCAAAGACCCCGCGCCGCATCACCACGATCGGCCCGGCGGCCTTGCCCGACAGGATCTCGTCGGCGCCTTCGAAATCGCCGACCGAGGCCAGGGCAAGCGCCTTGTGGAAATAGCCGAAGGCCTCGTAGCCCTGCTTCTGCGTGACCGCATCGAATGCTTCGACCGCTTCGGACATCTTGCCTTCGCCGACCTTGGCCCAGGCCAGGACCAGCTGATTGGCCAGGTCGCCGACATCGCGCCCCGCCCCGGCCGCCGCCTGGATCGCGGCGTAATCCTCGCGCTGCGCCTCGTCGGCCAGAAGCACCAGATCGGCAAGCTGGCTGCGGTCGATGCCCTGATCCTTGCCCAGGTCGCGCCGTATCGCCGCAAGCTCGATCGCCTGGGTGAAGTCGCCGACGCCGAGATTGGCAAGAATGGCCCCATCCAGCAGCGCCGGATTTCCCGGGTCTGCGGCGATTGCCTGGGCATACCAGCCAGCGGCGGCGCGGAAGTCGTTCTCGCTTTCGGCGATCCGGGCCGCGAGGTAGGCCCCGGTGTTGATGTCGTCCTCGGCGTGGAGAGGTGCGCCCAGGGCCACCGCAAGCACCAGGGCGGAAAAGGTGCGGGAAATCACGGAACGCATGGGCCTCTCCTCGACGGTCGCGCCGAAGGTAGCCCGGCGGCAGCGGTCGCGCAATGCGGCGCGGCCCGGCCATGTGCCGAGGCCGGCGTGAATTGGACAAGCTTTCGTGAGCCTCGCCGGAAAGCGGTCACATGTTGGGATAGTTCGGCCCGCCACCCCCCATCGGCGTGGTCCAGGTGATGTTCTGCGAGGGATCCTTGATGTCGCAGGTCTTGCAGTGGACGCAGTTCTGGAAGTTGATCCGGAAGGTCGCGTCCTGGCCTTCGCCCAGAACCTCGTAGACCCCCGCCGGGCAATAGCGCTGCGCGGGCTCGGCGTATTTCGGCAGGTTGACGGTGATGGGGATCGACGGGTCCTTCAACACCAGATGGGCGGGCTGGTTTTCGTCGTGGTTGGTGAAGCTGAAGGCCACGTTGGTAAGCCGGTCGAACGAAAGCTTGCCGTCGGGCTTGGGGTAGTCGATCGGTCTGAAGTCCTTGGCGAGGCCCGTGGAGGCCGCGTCCGACTTGCCATGGCGCAGCGTGCCGAAGGCGGTCAGGCCGAAAGTGTTCAGCCACATGTCGATGCCGCCGCCAATCAGGCTGGCGGTCAGGCCGTAGCGCGACCAGAGCGGCTTGACGTTGCGCACCTTCTTCAGGTCCTTGCCGATGGCGCCGGTGCGCACCTCGGTCTCGTAATCGGTCAGTTCGTCGCCGGCGCGGCCGGCGGTGATCGCGGCATGGGCGGCCTCGGCCGCGGCCTTGCCGGACAGCATCGCGTTGTGGTTGCCCTTGATCCGCGGCACGTTCACCAGCCCCGCCGAGCAGCCGAGCAGGGCAACCCCCGGCGCGACCATCTTCGGGATCGACTGCCAGCCGCCCTCGGAGATCGCCCGCGCCCCGTAGGCCACCCGCTTGCCGCCTTTCAGAAGCTCGGCCACCATCGGATGGTGCTTGAATCTCTGGAACTCCATGTAGGGGTAGAGGTGCGGGTTCTCGTAGTTCAGGTGAACGACGAAGCCGACATAGACCTGATTGTTCTCGAGGTGATAGATGAAGGACCCGCCGCCGGCATTCTTGCCCAGGGGCCAGCCCATCGTGTGGGTGACGGTGCCCTCGCGGTGCTTGGCGGGGTCGATCTCCCAGATCTCCTTCATGCCGAGGCCGAACTTCTGCGGGCAGTGGCCCTTCGACAGGTCGTATTTCTCGATCACCTGCTTGGCCAGGCTGCCGCGCACCCCTTCCGACAGGAAGACATACTTGCCGCGCAGCTCCATCCCCGGTTCGTAAGAGGGCCCCGGCTCGCGGGTTACCGGATCGCGGCCGAATTCGCCCGCGACCACGCCGACGACCCGGTCATCCTCGAACACCAGCTCCGAACAGGCCATGCCGGGGAAGATCTCCACGCCCAGCCCCTCGGCGACGCCGGCCATCCAGCGGCAGACATTGGCCATGGACACGATGTAGTTGCCATGGTTCGACATCAGGGGCGGCATCGGCCAGTTCGGAATGCGGACCTGGCCAGCGGGCCCGAGCAGGTAGAAGTTGTCCTCGCGCACCGGCACCTTGATCGGCGCGTCCATGTTGCGCCAGTCGGGCAGCAGGGCATCGAGACCCGAGGGATCCAGCACCGCGCCCGACAGGATATGCGCGCCGACCTCGGAGCCCTTTTCCAGCACGACGACGCTGCGGTCGGGGTCCAGCTGCTTCAGCCGGATCGCGGCCGAGAGGCCCGCAGGCCCGGCCCCCACGATCACCACGTCATAGTCCATCTTCTCGCGCTGGATCGAAGTCATCGCTTGTCCTTCCCCGGCAGCCGGTCCCGGCCGTGAAACGCTGGCTTGTTGCGGCATCCCTGTTGCCGCAGGTCGGACCCGAGGTCAACCGTGACGCAACATCACGTCAAGACCGGCCCGGCGGCGCGAAACATTCTGTCCCGACGGCGACCGCCCGCCGACCGCAAGCGGCATGACCCCTTGCATTTCGGGGTGTCATCGGGTGAGGTGAACCCAGCCTGAACCGAAGTCATGGATCGCGCCTCGATCCGTGACTTCTTCTTTTACTGTGGAACGTCGATGGAAAAGATCCCGATGACCCGGCGCGGGTTCGATGCGCTGGATGCGGAACTGAAACAGCTCAAGACGGTGGACCGTCCGGCGATCATCCGCGACATCGCCGAGGCGCGCGAACACGGCGACCTGTCCGAGAATGCCGAATACCATGCCGCGCGCGAGAGGCAGGGCTTCATCGAAGGCCGGATCAAGGAACTGGAAGGTATACTGTCGCTGGCCGAAGTCATCGACCCGTCGAAGCTGTCAGGTCCGGTGAAGTTCGGCGCCACCGTGACGCTGGTCGACGAGGAGACCGACGAGGAAAGGACCTACCAGATCGTCGGCGAGGTCGAGGCCGACATCGAGAACGGGCTTCTGAACATGCGCTCACCGCTGGCCCGCG
>JBKBRG010000109.1:0-7208 GCA_046292325.1 Tabrizicola sp. | reverse complement strand
CGACATGCGCTCCCTGCCGATCATGGCGCGCACGGGCTGGCCGGTCGTCATGGATGCCACCCATTCGGTGCAGCAGCCGGGAGGCCAGGGCACCTCCTCGGGCGGGCAGCGCGAGTTCGCCCCCGTCATGGCGCGCGCGGCCGTGTCGCTGGGCATCGCCGGCGTCTTCATCGAGACGCACGAGGATCCCGACCGCGCCCCCTCGGACGGGCCGAACATGATCCCGCTGCACCAGATGCCGGCGCTGGTCGAAAGCCTCATGGCCTTCGACCGGCTGGCCAAGTCGGACCCGCTGCGGGTCTGAGGCGCGCGGCCCCTTCCGACGGCCGCGTCCGTCCACCGCACAGGCGCGACGCACAGGCCCGCGCGCAGCCGGTGCCCCGTCAGTCCGCGTCGCCCGCGACCTGGGAAAGCACCTGCCCCCTGCCGCGCAGCCGCATCAGCGCCGGCACGACGAGGAACACGGCAGAGATGCCGAGCAGGGTCGCCGACACGGGGGTGGAGACCAGGGTCGTCCAGTCGCCCTGCGCGATGGCCAGCGCCCGGCGCAGCTGCTGTTCGGCCATCGGCCCTAGGATCAGCCCCACCACCACCGGCGCGATCGGATAGCCGTAAAGCCGCATGCCATACCCCAGGACGCCGAAGAGGATCAGCATCCCCAGCTCGACCGGCGAGGGGTTCAGCCCGATGGTCCCGAGCGTGGCGAACAGCAGGATGCCGCCGTAAAGCCAGGGCCGCGGGATCGTCAGAAGCCTGATCCAGAGCCCGATCAACGGCAGGTTCAGCACCACCAGCATGACGTTGGCGATCAGAAGCGAGGCGATCAGCCCCCAGACGAGTTCCGCGTTCATGACGAAGAGGAGCGGACCGGGCTGCAGGCCGAACTGCTGGAACCCCGCCAGCATGATCGCTGCCGTCGCCGTCGTCGGCAGACCGAGCGTCAGAAGCGGGACGAGCGTTCCCGCCGCCGCGGCATTGTTCGCCGCCTCGGGCCCGGCCACGCCCTCGATGGCGCCATTTCCGAACTCCTCGGGGTGCCGCGTCAGCTTGCGTTCCGCCGCATAGGACAGGAAGGAGGCCACATCCGCCCCGCCAGCCGGCATCGAGCCGATGGGAAAACCGATGAAGGTGCCGCGCAGCCAGGCCTTCCACGACCGCCGCCAGTCCTCGCCCGTCATCCGCACCGAGCCCCTGACCCGGTGCATCCCGTCCGGCGGTTGCAGCATCGCGGCCACCGCCAGCGCCTCGCCGACGGCGAACAGCGCCACCGCCAGCGTCGTCGTCTCGATCCCGTCCATCAGCTGCGGCACGCCGTAGGTCAGGCGCGCGGCACCGGTCAGCCCGTCGATGCCGACGCAGGCCAGCGCGAGGCCGATGAACAGCGAGGTCAACCCGCGCAGGGCACTGTCGCCGAAGGTCGCCGAGACGGTGACGAAGGCCAGCACCATCAACGCGAAATACTCGCGCGGGCCGAGCGTCAGCGCCAGCTTGACCACCTGCGGCGCGAGGAAGGCCAGAAGCAGGGTCGCGATCAGACCGGCCACGAAACTGCCGATGGCGGCCGTGGCCAGCGCCGGCCCGCCCCGACCCTGTCGCGCCATCCGGTTGCCTTCGATCGCCGTCACGATGGATGCGCTTTCGCCCGGCGTGTTCAGCAGGATCGAGGTCGTCGAGCCGCCATACATGCCCCCGTAATAGATTCCCGCGAACATGATCAGCGAGCCTGCCGGATCAAGCCCGTAGGTCACCGGCAGGAGAAGCGCCACGGTCAGCGCCGGGCCGATCCCCGGCAGCACGCCCACGGCGGTGCCCAGCGTCACCCCGATCAGCGCATAGAGCAGGATCATCGGGTCCAGCGCGGTTGACAGGCCCTGCATCAGAAGCGTGAAGCTTTCCATGCCTCAACCTCCGAAGAGCAGCCGCTCCAGCGGCCCGCCCGGCAGGTTCAGCTTCAGCAGCCGGTCGAAGACGCCATAGATCAGCAGCGCCAGCACCAGCCCCACCGCCACCGCCTTCCACAGGGGCCGCTGGCCGAAGCCGCGCGCCGTCATGCCGAAGAGGACCGCCCCCGAAACCACGAAGCCCGCCACCTGCAGCAAGGTCAGCTGGCAGAGCAGCCCGCCCAGGATCCACAGCACCGGGGCCGGGGCCTGGCGCGGCGGTTTCGGCAGGTCTCCCCTGATGCCGGCGACGACGGTCAAACCGGCAAGGATCAGCAGCCCGAAGGCGATCAGCCGGGGCACGTCGGCAGGGCCGACGCCGGCATAGCCGCCGTCCTGCCTCAGACTGGCCGCATCGTGAAGGATCAGTGCGGCCAGTCCCGCCAGACCGGCCGCAATGACGAACGCCGCCCGGCGGAGGCGGCGTTCCGGGGAGACCCCCTGGATCACTTGACCAGACCGATGTCGCGCAGCACCGCCTCGGTCGCGGCGATGTCGGCGTCGAGCTGGGCCAGGAAGGCGTCACCCGCGAGATAGGTGTTGTCCCAGCCCTTGTCGGCCAGCATCTTCGTCCAGCCGGCCGAGGCGTTCAGCTTTTCGATGTCCGCCGCGATCTTGGCCTTCTGCTCGTCCGACAGGCCGGGTGCCGCCGCGACCATGCGCCAGTTCTGCACCACGACATCGAAGCCCGCTTCCTTGATGGTCGGCGCGTCGATGCCCGGCAGCCGCTCCTCCGACGAGACCGCAAGCAGCCGCATGGTGCCGGCCTTCACCTGCTCGGCGAACTCGCCCACCGAGGAGACGCCCGCCGTCACCTGGTTGCCGAGGATGGCCGCCATCGCCTCGCCCCCGCCCGAGAAGGCGACATAGTTGATCCTGGTCGGATCGACACCGGCCGCCTTGGCCAGGAGACCCACGGTGATGTGGTCGGTGCCGCCGGCCGAACCGCCGGCCCAGCTGACCGCGCCCGGATCGGCCTTCAGCTTCTCGACCAGGTCGCCCAGGGTCTGGATGTCGGAGGCCGCCGGAACGACGATCGCCTGGGTATCGCCGGTCAGCCGCGCGATGGGCGTCACGTCCTTCAGCGTTACCGGCGAGGCATTGGTCAGGATCGCCCCGACCATCACATAGCCGCCGACGATCAGCTTGGTCGGATCGCCCGCGCTGTCGGCCACGAACTGCGCCAGGCCCACGGTGCCGCCCGCGCCGGGGACGTTGATGACCTCGACCGACTTGGCGATCCCTTCGGCCTGCATCACTTCCTGCATCGCCCGGGCCGTGCCGTCCCAGCCGCCGCCGGGGTTCGCCGGGGCCATGATCGTGTAGTCCTGCGCAAAGGCCGGAACAGCCAGCGCAGCCGCGAAGGCCACGCCAAGGAATGCGTGTTTCATCTGGTTTCCTCCCTTGAACGGCCCGCAGGCCGCGAACTGCCGGGGCTCCCTCCCCGGAACCGCTCCAACAGACCACGGCAACCTGTCATCAACCTGACAACTACTCGCCGGCGTCCAGCGCCGCGTTCCAGGCGGCAAGCACCCGCGCCCGGCTGGCGGCATCGAGATAGGCCAGCAGCCCGGGAGAGACCGCCACGGGCCGCAGCTTCGCCCCCAGCGCCTGTTGCATGGCCGCCGCCGAATCCTTGCCGCGCACCTCGAGGCTGACCGCGGGAAGCCGCAGCCGTTCGGCCAGCACGGTCTGACCCTCGCGCGACATGAGGAATTCCAGCGCCGCCTCGCCGAGGTCCGGGCTCGCCGCCGCGCGCGGCACGAGGGCGACGCGGCTGATCACCACGACATAGTCGCCCGGCAGCACCAGCCCCAGATCGGGAAGCCGCGCCGCCTGGTCGGCCGCATAAGAGCCGAGCACGTTGTAGCCCAGCTTCAACGCCCCCGAATTCACCCGCTCGATCACGTCCTGCGAGGTCGGAAAGGTCTGCACGCCTGCCCGCCCCATGGCCCGGACCAGCGGCCAGAGGTCGGCAAAATGTTCCTGGTCGCGCATGAGGTAAAGGTAGCCCACCGCCGACCGCGCGATGTCGTAGGTGCCGATGGCCCCCTTCGGCGCGGTTTCCAGCCAGTCGATCAGCGCGGCGCGCGTGTCGGGCGGGCCGTCGGGGAAGGAGGGCCGGTGATAGACGATGACCCCCGGCTCGAAGGTCAGCGCAAAGACCATGCTGCGCCATGAGGCCCAGTCCGGCCATCCCGAGGCGGCCGTCACGTCCGCTTCGCGCGCGTAGCCGTCATTGGCCAGCTTCACCGTCACGTCCATCGCCGAGGAGAAGACCAGATCCGCCGTCGGCAGGCCCGCGTCCGTCTCCTGCATCACCCGCGCGGCGATCTCTCCGGCCAGCAGATCCTCGTAGCGCACCTGCACATCGGGTCGCGCGGTCTGGAAGGCCTCGACCAGCGGCCGGGCAAGGGGCGAATCGAGCGTGGAGTAGATCACCAGTTCGCGCGTGCCACCCTGCGGGGCGGGAAAGACCACCACCTCGGCCCGGATCGGCAGGGACAGGATCAGAAGCAGGACAGCCGCGAACCGCATGGCGCAAGCCTAGTCCCGCCCCCCCGGTTCGGCAACAAGGCTTCGCTCTTTCGCAGGCAGGGCCGGCTGCACTAGGCTCGCGCCATGCGAATCCTGCTCGTCGAGGACGATCTGCCGCTGGCCGAGGCGCTGAGCACCCTGCTGACCGGCGCGGGCTATGCGCTGGACGTGACCCATGACGGGCTGTCGGCCGAGGCCCTGATCACGGCGGAAAGCTTCGATCTGGTCATCCTGGACCTGAACCTGCCGGAAAAGGACGGGCTTTCGGTCCTGCGCTCGCTGCGCGCGCGCCGCAATCCGGTGCCGATCCTGATCCTGACCGCGCGGGGCGAGCCGGCCGAACGCATCCGGGGTCTGGACCTCGGGGCGGACGACTACGTGGTCAAGCCCTTCGACGTGGGCGAGTTCGAGGCGCGGGTCCGGTCGATCCTGCGCCGTCAGTCCGGGCACCATGCGTCGCATCTTCAGATCGGCGCAGTGCGGTTCGACATGGCGGCCCGCCGCTTCAGCGTGGGCGAGGAAAGCCTGGACCTGCCCCCGCGCGAGCTGGCGCTGCTGGAACTGTTCTTCCTGCGCGCCGGCCGGGTCGTCGCAAAGGAGGCGATCGTCCAGTCGCTGACCTCGCTGGACGACAGCCTTTCGGACAACGCGATCGAACAATACGTCAGCCGGCTGCGCCGCCGGCTTCAGCCGCACGGCCTGACGCTGCGCACCGCGCGCGGCCTCGGCTATCTGCTGGAACGCCCCGGTGGCTGAACGTGCCGCCTCGTTGCGCCGCACCATCCTGGTCTGGCTGGTCCTGGCCACCGCGGCCATTGGCGGTCTTGCGCTGCTCGACACCCGGGTCGAGGCGCAGCGAACCGCCCGCGATGTGTCGGACCGGGTGCTCGTCGGGTCCGCGATGGCCATCGCCGAAGGCGTGAGCGTCGATGCCGAGGGCGGCCTTGCCGTGAGCATTCCGTTCTCGGCGCTGGACATGCTGTCCTCGACCGCGCAGGACCAGGTCTTCTACCGGGTCGATGGGCCGCAGGGCTTCCTGACGGGATATCAGGAGCTTGCGCCGGTTTCTTCGCCGGGCGGGCAAGGGGCCGCCCTGGCCGATTCCCGTTTCGGGGGCGTCCCGATCCGGACTGCCACGCTGACCCGAGAGCTGACGACCGGCGAGGGAACGCTGCCCTTCCGTGTGACGGTGGCCGAGACGACCAGGGCACGCGAGGCCCTGGCCTGGTCGATCCTGGCGCGATCGGCGCTGCGGATCGCCGGCCTGATCGCCGGCGCGGCGCTGGTGGCCTGGACCGTCGCCACCTATGCGCTGCGCCCCGTCGACCGGCTGTCCCGCACGATCGCCGCCCGGGCGCCGCATGACCTGACCCCGATCCGCACCGATGCCCCGGCCGAACTGCGCCCCGTCGTCGATGCGCTGAACGGCTTTCTCAACAGGCTGTCGCGGGCGATGGCGGCGCTGCAGAACTTCGCCAGCAATGCCAACCACCAGATCCGGACCCCCCTGACGGTGGCGCGGACCCAGGTCGCGGTTTCGGGGAAGGCCAGTGCCGACCCGGCGCTGGAGAAGGCCGATGCCGCCCTGATCCGCATCGAACGGGTGCTGGAGCAGCTTCTGCTCCTGGCGCGGGTCGAGGCCTCCGGCACCCGCCCCGCGCTGGCAAGGATCGACGTCGCGGCGCTTGCGCGCGCGCTCACCGCAGACATGATGCCCCAGGCCCTGCGGCTGGGTCAGGATCTGGGCTATGACGGCCCGCAGAGCGCCTTCGCCATGGCCGAAGAGGTCCTGCTGGGCGAGCTTCTGCGCAATCTCGTCGGCAATGCGCTGTCCCATTGCCCGGCCGGAACCATGGTGACCCTGCACCTGGCGGACCTCGGCGCCGAAGGCGTGGAGCTTGCCGTGACCGACTCGGGCCCGCCGCTGCCGGATGCCGCCTTCGCCGACCTCGTGGCACGGCTGCAACCGGGCCAGGCGATGCGGTCGGGCACCCGCGGCCTCGGGCTGCACATCGTCGCCGAAATCGCCGAGGCGCTGGGTGCGGCGCTGCGACTGGAACACGGCCCGGACGGCAGGGGGCTGTCCGTGCGCGTGACGCTTCCGGTGCGCTAGGGAAGGCTGGCTGGGGCGCTAGGATTCGATGACCGATGGAGGTCTCCAACGGGTCTCTGCAGGGAGCTTGGCGAGGTGGGGCAACGGGTGGGGCGAAAGTAAGCACTACCCAACTATGCCCCTAATCGCGGCTAGTTTCGTACACGAACACGGCAATGACCGCAGAGAGCGAGCGGTACTTTGAGTTCGACAGTTGAGATGTGGTTGCTCTAAGATGCGATCATTGATCATGGCTGCAGTCGTGCAGAAAAGTTCGACTACCACGGCCAGCAATCGGTTCGGCAGGTCCACTTCAGTGAGATCGGCAAGTGACTGTCAGGCCCTATATGTCCAGATCGAAGTCAGCATCACCAATGTCTCCCAGCGATGCAGAGGTAGCTTCAAGATCGCTTTGAATGTCCGCAAATGCGGCTTCTAGCTGCGCAGCCTGAATAGATGCAGAGATAGCGTTTCCTACTACCATGCCGCCTGCCACTGCGGCTGCTGTCCCTAGGGCGTAACCGTCCGGCCTGACCGCCCTGCCGCAGGGTGAGAGAGCGGGATAGTGTCCACCATCGATAGTGGACACTATGGTGCAGGCGTGGTGCGGCGGACGAAGCGGCTCTGGACGGACGAGG
>JBKBRG010000108.1:0-7249 GCA_046292325.1 Tabrizicola sp. | reverse complement strand
GGTCGTTGAAATCGACCGTCACCTCTGCCAGCGCCCCGGACAGTTCCGAGGAGACATCGACCTGC
The DNA here is from genome assembly GCA_046292325.1 of Tabrizicola sp. Lineage (GTDB taxonomy): Bacteria > Pseudomonadota > Alphaproteobacteria > Rhodobacterales > Rhodobacteraceae > Tabrizicola. Next base: position 7,184 of record JBKBRG010000108.1, on the reverse strand, counting down.
GTCGTCGGCTGGACAGAGCCGGTGGCGGTCACGGTGACGATGACCTCGCCCCGGGTGACCTCGGCGGTGGTGTACTGGATGCTGCGCGACGTTTGCGCCCCGGACAGCCAGGCCCAGGCGCCGCCGCCCGCCAGCAGCGCGACGACAAGGAGCACCCAGGGCCAGCGCCGGCGCCGGGGCCGGGACAGGATGCTGCTGATCTCGACCGCCGGGTCTGTCACGGATCGCACCTTCGGCGTTCCGCCTGCGGCGCTGCCACCATCTGCCAATGCCGTCTCCTTTCCAGCGCGCCGCCACCGGGGCGGTGCGCACGGGCCTCACAGCAGAGCCCGCCATGCTGATGTAACGCAGTCAGACGAAATTTCCGTCGCAATGCCGGCGTTGTGACCGGATGGTGGGCGGTGAGGGATTCGAACCCCCGACATTCTCGGTGTAAGCGAGACGCTCTACCAGCTGAGCTAACCGCCCCAGTTCTCGGCTGCCTAGCGCGCCCGGTTCGACGTGACAAGCCCCGTCGAAAAGCAGAAGGCGCGCCAAGCAGGCGCGCCTTGCCGTATGATGGTGGGCGATAACGGATTTGAACCGCTGACATCTTCGATGTGAACGAAGCGCTCTACCGCTGAGCTAATCGCCCGATGCGGGGCCTTTTAGCCATCCTCCCCGTCATCCGCAAGGGCCAATCCGGCAGCTTTCGGTCCATCCGCAAGACGCAGCTTCAGGGTCAGCGCCGGACCCTTGTGCTTGACGACCCTGAGCTTGCCAAGCGGCGGGGCCGACAGCGCCTTCCCGGCCGCCAGGGCGGCGCCCATGGCGGTCAGCACCGCCTCGACGGTCGGCCTGACGTCCGCCCGCCTGCCGCCGGTCGCCTCGGCAACCTGATCGACAAGATCCTTCAGCTTGACGGTCCCGCCGGCGGCCGGGGGGGCCTCGGCCTCGCGGTCGATCACCCGCAGGGCGGGTGCTTCCGAATCCTGCCGTCCGGGTTCCGCCTCGGCGGCGGGTTTCCGGGCCCTGGCGGCCGATTTCGCCGCGGCCGCCGACGTCTTTCCGGACTCTTTCTTGCGCGCTGCCATGGTGCTTTCTCTGGGCTGTTGCGAGGTCGCGCAAGACTAGTCGCCGTTTCGCCACGAGGCCAGCGGCTTCGGCAGGCTGCCGACAACAATTCGTTGCCGGACGGCCGGTCATCATCAAGCGCGATCCCGCTGCGCCGGCCCGCACCGCCCCCACGGCGGCCGATACGCCGAAGGAAAAGGCGCGCCCAGGGGGCGCGCCTTCCTCTTTGCCGACGTGTCAGTGTGCTGTCTGCGCCGGTTGCTGGGCCTGGGCGGCGCGGGCCGCCGCAGCCGCCTCTTCCGCCGCCTCGTCCCAGTCCACCGGATCGGGCTGGCGCACCAGCGCCTGGGCCAGCACCTCGCGGACATGGGTCACGGGGATGATCTTCAGGCCCTGTTTCACGTTGTCCGGGATCTCGGCCAGGTCCTTGGCGTTCTCTTCCGGGATGAACACGGTCTTGATCCCCCCGCGCAGCGCGGCGAGCAGTTTCTCCTTCAAGCCGCCGATGGGCATGGCGTTGCCCCGCAGGCTGACCTCGCCGGTCATGGCGATGTCCTTGCGGACCGGGATCCCGGTCAGGACCGAGACGATGGAGGTCACCATCGCCAGACCCGCCGAGGGCCCGTCCTTGGGCGTGGCGCCGTCCGGGACATGGACATGGATGTCGATCGAGTCGAACTTCGGCGGCTTCACCCCGATCTGGGGCGAGATCGAGCGAACATAGCTCGCCGCCGCGTCGATCGATTCCTTCATCACGTCGCCCAGTTTCCCGGTCGTCTTCATCCGGCCCTTGCCGGGAAGCTTCAGCGCCTCGATGTGCAGAAGGTCGCCGCCGACGCTGGTCCAGGCGAGGCCCGTCACCACGCCGACCTGATCCTCCTTCTCGGCCAGGCCATAGCGATACTTCTGGACGCCCAGATATTCCTCGACCTTGGCCGGATCGACCTCGACCTTCTTCGCCCTGCCCTTCAGGATGTCGGTCACGGCCTTGCGGGCCAGCTTGGCGATCTCGCGTTCCAGGTTCCGCACGCCCGCCTCGCGGGTGTAATAGCGGATGACATGGTTCAGCGCCTCGTCCGAGACGCTGAATTCGCCCTTCCTCAGACCGTTGGCCTTGATCTGCTTGGGCAGGAGATGGCCCTTGGCGATCTCGCGCTTCTCGTCCTCGGTGTAGCCCGCCAGCGGGATGATCTCCATCCGGTCCATCAGCGGCCCCGGCATGTTGTAGCTGTTGGCCGTGGTGATGAACATCACGTTCGACAGGTCGTATTCGACCTCGAGATAGTGATCGACGAAGGTCGAGTTCTGTTCCGGATCCAGCACCTCGAGCAGCGCCGAGGCCGGGTCGCCCCGGAAATCCTGACCCATCTTGTCGATTTCATCCAGCAGGATCAGCGGGTTGGTGGTCTTGGCCTTCTTCAGCGACTGGATGATCTTGCCCGGCATCGACCCGATGTAGGTCCGCCGGTGGCCACGGATCTCGGATTCGTCGCGCACGCCGCCCAGGCTGATGCGGATGAACTCGCGCCCCGTGGCCTTGGCAACCGACCGGCCGAGCGAGGTCTTGCCCACGCCCGGAGGGCCGACGAGGCAGAGAATCGGCCCCTTCAGTTTCGCAGACCGCGCCTGCACGGCCAGGTATTCCACGATCCGCTCCTTGACCTTCTCAAGCCCGTAGTGATCGGCGTCCAGCACCTTCTGCGCGGCGGGCAGGTCCTTCTTGACGCGGGACTTCACGCCCCAGGGCACGCCCAAAAGCCAGTCGAGGTAGTTGCGCACCACCGTCGCCTCCGCCGACATCGGCGACATCGACTTCAGCTTCTTCAGTTCGGCCTCGGCCTTCTCGCGGGCTTCCTTGGACAGCCGGGTCTTCTTGATCCGTTCTTCCAGTTCGGCGACCTCGTTCTGGCCGTCCTCGCCATCGCCGAGTTCTCTCTGAATGGCCTTCATCTGCTCGTTCAGATAATACTCGCGCTGGGTCTTCTCCATCTGCGTCTTGACGCGCGACTTGATCTTCTTCTCGACCTGAAGGACCGAGAGTTCGCCCTGCATGTGGCCATAGACCTTCTCCAGCCGCTCGGCGATCTCGAGCGTTTCGAGGATCGCCTGCTTCTGGCTCACGTCCACGCCAAGATGTCCGGCCACGAGGTCCGCCAGCCGCGCCGGGTCGCGCGTGTCGGAGACGGCGGCCACGGCTTCCTCGGGGATGTTCTTCTTGATCTTGGAGTAGCGCTCGAACTCTTCGCTCACCGCGCGCACGAGGGCCTCGACGGCGGTCGGGTCGCCCTTGGTTTCGACCAGCGTCTCGACGGTGGCCTCGAAGAAGGCCGGGTTCTCGACGAAGCCGGTGATCTTCACGCGCGACTTGCCCTCGACCAGCACCTTCACGGTGCCGTCGGGCAGTTTCAGAAGTTGCAGGACGTTCGCCAGCACGCCCACGCGGAAGATGCCATCGGCCTGCGGATCATCCGCCGTCGGGTCCTTCTGCGAGGACAGCAGGATCTGCTTGTCGTCCTGCATCACCTCTTCCAGGGCGCGGACCGATTTCTCGCGACCAACGAAGAGCGGCACGATCATGTGCGGGAAGACCACGATGTCGCGCAGGGGCAGGACCGGATAGCTCTGGATGCTCATATGTCTACCTTCGTTCGCGGCAACGGTGCGGGGCCCCGCCCATCGGCGACCCAGCCCGCTCCGCCTTCAGATGTGTTAACTTGTGGTCCCCTGGCGGGGGATTCAAGTTCCGGTTTGGTTCGGCAGAATGAACCTCTGCGTGAGCGGCTGCAAGGCGGTAAAGCATCCGCAGGTGCCGGGTCGGCGGGTCGGTTTTGGCCGACTGTGCAAGCCCGGCGGGAAAGGGTGGACTGTCGGAGACGCTTGCACGGACCTCGGATGCCGATGAAGCGCATCCTTGCCCCATGCCCTTTGCCTGTGGCCGGCGACGCCCGCGCAGGCAGAGGACCGCAGCGCCGACGGGTCGAGATGGTGTCGCATCTGCCCGGGTCGGCGCTGGTCGGCCCTTCGCCCCCGATGCCCGGGTTCCAGGACTTCGAGGTGGCGGCCGGGGTGGCCCTGGCCACGGCCGGAACGGCCGAGACCAGGGCCGTTGCCGCGCGAATTCCGGGCGGGCCCTTCGCACAGGCAGCCGCCGGATGACCGGATGGCGCGGCTGCCCGGTCCCGAGGCGATGGAGCGCGTGGCCCCGGCGCTGCTGGCAAACGGCTATGCCACACGCGCGGACCGGGGCTTTGACGCCTTCTGGCGCGGCGAGGCCGGCCTGGCGATCGACCTGCCCGACTGGGGCGCGCATCAGCTGGTACAGGCGGTGCTGTCCCCCGGCCCGCCGCGCAATCGCGGCCTTCATGTGCGTCTCAGCGCCGCGCTGGCACGGGACCTGCCGGTCCTCGGTCCCGACCGGCCCTGACCGGCCCAAAGCGGTCAGACGGGCTCGATGTCGCCCTCGGCGCGCAGGGCGTGGAACGCGGCCACGAAGGCCGACAGCCTGCCGGCAGCGATCGCATCCCGCAGCCCCTGCATCAGCACCTGATAGTAATGCAGGTTGTGCCAGGTCAGAAGCATCGAGCCGATGATCTCGTCGGCCTTGACCACATGGTGCAGATAGGCGCGGGAATAGCCGCGGCAGGCGGGGCACTGGCAGCCCTCTTCCAAGGGACGCGGGTCGTCCTTGTGGCGGGCGTTCCGGAGGTTCACCTGCCCCCGCGCGGTCCAGGCCTGTCCGGTGCGCCCTGACCGGGACGGCAGCACGCAGTCCATCATGTCGATGCCCCGCTCGACCGCCCCCACGATGTCGTCCGGCTTGCCCACGCCCATCAGGTAGCGCGGCTTGTCGGCGGGCAGGAACCCCGGCGCATAGTCGAGGACGCCGAACATCGCCTCCTGCCCCTCGCCCACCGCAAGGCCGCCGACCGCATAGCCGTCGAAGCCGATCGCCTTCAGCGCCTCGGCCGATTCCTCGCGCAACTCGCGCGTGACGCCGCCCTGCATGATCCCGAACAGCGCATGGCCCGGCCGGTCGCCGAAGGCATTGCGCGACCGCTCTGCCCAGCGCATCGACAGGCGCATCGACCTGGCAACCGTCGCCTCGTCGGCCGGCAGCGCGGGACATTCGTCAAAGCACATCACGATGTCGCTGCCCAGAAGCCGCTGGATCTCCATGCTGCGTTCCGGGGTCAGCATGTGTTTCGAGCCGTCCAGATGCGAGGAGAACCGCACCCCCTCTTCGGTCAGCTTGCGCAGCGGCCCGAGAGACATGACCTGAAACCCGCCGGAATCCGTCAGGATCGGCTTCGGCCAGTTCATGAACCGATGCAGCCCGCCAAGCGCCGCCACCCGTTCCGCCGTGGGTCGCAGCATCAGGTGGTAGGTGTTGCCCAGAAGGATGTCCGCGCCCGTCGCCGCCACGCTTTCGGGCAGCATCGCCTTGACCGTCCCGGCGGTGCCCACCGGCATGAAGGCGGGGGTGCGAATCGCTCCCCTCGGGGTCGAGATCACCCCGGTCCGCGCCGCGCCATCCGTCGCCGTCACGCTGAAACTGATGCCCGTCGCCATGCAGACTGCCCCCTTTGCTGCCGCCTCCTTGGGCCAAATCCGGGGAAAAGTGAAGCCGGACCGATCCGATCCACCCCCTGCCCCGTATTTTCGCTTGACCTTCCCGGCAATCTCTCTATCTGCGTGAATGAACGTTCATTCCCAGACCCGCCCAGCCCGGTGCGACCCGCATGTCCTCGATGCCGCAACCCGCCGCCGCTGCCGAAGATCGGACCCAGGAGATCCTGGGCCTGATCCGGCAGGCCTTTGCCGAAAAGGGATTCGACGGCGCCTCGATGCAGGATCTTGCCCGCGCCGCCGGGATGAGCGTGGGCAACTTCTACCGCTACTTCCCGTCGAAGGCGGCCATCGTCCAGGCGATGTGCAGTTATGACCTGTCCGAGATCCAGGTAGAGTTCGCCGAGATCCAGACCTCGGACAGGCCGATTGCCTGCCTGCGCGAGCGCATGCTTGACCACTTCTCGGAAGAGTCGATGAAGGACGGTCAGCTGTGGGCAGAGATCACGGCGGCGGCGATCCGCAAGCCGGAAATCGGCGCGGCGGCGCGGCAGATGGAAGACACGATCACGACCCTGCTGGCGTCGATCTTCGCCAGAGTCACGAACCGCACGATCGAAGAGTCGCGGCAGCGCTACGAAGGGCAATGCCAGCTGCTGGTCATGCTGGTGAAGGCCATGGCGACGCGGACCGCGCAATGCGGGCCGGCCAGCCCGGCGCTTGCCGCCCAGGTCGTCGCCGTGATCGACCGCATCCTTGCCGAAATATCCAACGACAAAGCAGAAGGCTGAGCCAATGCGTCCAACCCTGATCCTTGCCGCCGCCTTGACGCTTGCCAGCCCTGCGCTGCCCGCCCTCGCCGAAGGCGCCGCCGCGGTCGAGGCGGCCTCGGCCCCGGCCGCCACCGCCCTGCCGGCCATCACGGTGGCCGAGGTCGGCCCGCGTCTTCTGACCGACCGGGTCATCGCCTCGGGCCTGATCGCCGCAGTCGAGGAAGTGCAGGTCGCGCCGCTCGTCGAGGGCCAGCCGCTCGACAGCCTTCTGGCGGATGTGGGCGACATGGTGACCGAGGGTCAGGTGCTGGCCGTCCTGTCACGCACCACGCTGGACCTGCAACGGGCCGAGGCAGTCGCCTCGCTGGCCGCCGCGCAATCGGCCATCGCCCAGGCCGAGGCGCAGCTGGTCGAGGCCGAAGCCGCCGCCGCCGAGGCGGCCCGGGTGGTCGAACGGACAGCGAAGCTTCGGCAGAGCGGCACCGCCCCCCAGGCGACCTGGGACACGGTGCAGGCCAATGCCACGGCGGCGAACGCGCGGGTGACGGTTGCCCGGCAGGGCCGGGAATCGGCGCGCGCGCAGCTGGCGCTGGCCGAGGCGCGGCTGGAGAATGTCGATCTGATGCTGTCGCGGACCGAGGTCAAGGCTCCGGTCTCGGGCAAGATCGTCGCGCGCAACGCCAGGATCGGCGCCATTGCCACCGCGGCCGGGCAGCCGATGTTCGTCATCGTCCGCGACTCGGCGCTGGAACTGCGGGCCGATGTCGCCGAGACCGACCTGCTGCGTCTGGC
>JBKBRG010000107.1:0-7310 GCA_046292325.1 Tabrizicola sp. | reverse complement strand
CGCGCCGTTCGGCCCCGCGCCGCAGATCGTATCGAAGCTGATGTCGTGCAGCGCGTTCGTCGCGCGGCGGAAGCCCTCCAGCGCCTCGACCACGGAGATCTCGCTCAGTCCGCCGCGGGGCAGGGCTTCGTCCAGCCAGCGCAGGAACTCCACCATCGCCGCCCCGTCGCGCAGATGCGCCGCGCGGGTCGCCGCGATTTCGGCCGGGTTCTTGCAGGCCTTGGGCAACCGGCAGGGATCATCGCCCCAGGCCACCTCGATGCCCGCGCGCCTCAGGATTTCCGACACCGCCAGCGGCGCGGTCGTCCTGTCCACCCGGACCGGCCCGGCAAGGCCCGTCAGGGCCGCTGCGAACCCGTCCGCCGGATGCAGCCGGACTGCCGCGCCCAGATGAGCGCGCACGGTGTCGTCCAGCTTGGCCGGATCGACGAACAGATCGACCGAGCCGTCGTCGCAAAGCAGCGCAAAGCCGTGCAGCACCGGGTTCCGCGGCACATCGGCCCCCCGCAGGTTCAACAGCCAGCAGAGCGAATCCGGCAATGTCACCACGGCTGCCCGCTGGCCGGAGGTCCGCAGCCCCGCCGCCAGTCGCGCGCGCTTGTCGGCATGGCTCTCTCCGGCCAGGTCCAAGGGATGCACGAAGGCCTTGCCGCAGGGCGGCGCGGGCTGGTCGTGCCAGATGGCATCCACCGGATTTTCGCTTACAGGTGATAGCGTTATGCCTGTGCCTTCAAGTGCGGTCTCAAGTTTGGCGATCTCATCGGCCGTGTGCAGCCAGGGGTCATAGCCCAGCCGCCCGCCGTCCAGCCTCTCCCTTACCCAGTCGCCCGGCCTGACCTCGGGCCAGGGCACCGGCGTGAAGCTGCCCGGATCCACCTGCGCCTTGACCTGCGTGCGGTAGCGCCCGTCGATGAAGACCCCGGCGGCATCCGGCAGCACGATGCAGAACCCGGCCGACCCGGTGAACCCGGTCAGCCATTGCAGCCGCTCGTCGCGCGGGGCGACGTATTCGCCCTGATGCACGTCCGCGCGCGGCACGATGAATCCGGCCAGGCCCATGGCCCCCAGCCTGGCCCGCAAGGCGGCCAGCCGGGGCGGTCCCTGGTCGGGCGAGGCATGGCTGTCGAATGTCTGGAACATCAGGTCAAGCTTTCCGAAAAGGGTTCACCCGGCCCGCCGCATGCCAAGCGCGCGCGCCCGCTTCCTGGGGTCCACCTCGAACAGCGCGGCCAGCTGTTCGGTCATCGCGCCCGCCAGCTGCTCGACATCGGTGATCGTCACCGCCCGCTGGTAATAGCGCGTCACGTCATGGCCGATGCCGATGGCGATCAGCTCCACCGCCCGCCGTTTCTCGACCATGGCGATCACGTCGCGAAGGTGCTTCTCCAGATAATTCGCAGGGTTGGCGGCCAGGGTCGAATCGTCCACCGGCGCCCCGTCGCTGATGACCATCATGATCTTGCGGGCCTCCGGCCGAGCCATGATCCTGCGGTGCGCCCACTCCAGCGCCTCGCCGTCGATGTTCTCCTTCAGCAGGCCCTCCTTCATCATCAGGCCCAGGTTCGGCCTGACGCGCCGCCAGGGCGCATCGGCCGGCTTGTAGATGATGTGGCGCAGATCGTTCAGCCGCCCCGGCATCTGCGGACGCCCCTGCGCCAGCCAGCGTTCGCGCGACTGCCCGCCCTTCCAGGCCCGCGTGGTGAAGCCCAGGATTTCCACCTTCACGTTGCACCGCTCCAGCGTCCGCGCCAGCACGTCCGCGCAGATCGCCGCGATCGAGATCGGCCGCCCCCGCATCGAGCCCGAGTTGTCCAGGAGCAGCGTCACCACCGTATCGCGGAACTCGGTGTCCTTCTCCCACTTGAAGGACAGCGGGGTGGTCGGGTTCGCCACCACCCGCGCCAGCCTGCCCGCGTCAAGGATGCCTTCCTCCTTGTCGAACTCCCAGCTGCGGTTCTGCTGGGCCTGCAAGCGGCGTTGCAGCTTGTTGGCAAGCCGCGAGACCGCGCCCTTCAGGGGTTCAAGCTGCTGGTCGAGATAGGCGCGCAACCGTTCCAGCTCTGCGGGTTCGGCAAGGTCTTCGGCCCTGATTTCTTCGTCGAAATCAGTGGTATAAACCACATAGTTCGGGTCTGCGTCCGAATGCGGCGCGGGGGGCGGAGGCTCCAGCGGCGCCTCGCCCTCGGGCAGCTCCGCCTCGTCGCCCTGTTCCATGTCGGCGCTGTCCTCCATGGTGACCTGCGCCTGGGACTGGTCCTGCTGCTCCTCCTGGCTGCGTTCGGGCGAAGCCTCGGAGTCGTCGGACTCGTCCTGCTCTTCGCCGGCCGAATCCGGTGCGTCCTGATCCTCTTCCGCCTGGTCGTCGCCCGCATCCTCGGGGGCGTCCGGGTCATCGCCCAGCTGGTCGCCATAGCCCAGGTCGGCAATGACCTTGCGGGCCATCCGCGCGAAGGCGGCCTGATCGGTCAGCACAGTGTCGAGGTTCGAGAGCGTCTCTCCCGCCTGTTCCTCGACGAAACCTCGCCAGAGGTCGGCCGCATGTTCCGCCGCCTTCGGCAGCGCGCGCCCCGTCGCCATCTGCCGCACCAGATAGCCGGCCGCGACCGGCAGGGGCACCTCGCTTGCCTGCGTCACCTGCCCATAGCCCTTGCGGTCCGCCTCGTGGGCGATCTTCGCGTCGATGTTGCCGGCCGTGCCCGGCATGTCGCGCGCCCCTACCGCCTCGCAGCGCGCGTTCTCCATCGCATCAAAGATGTCCCGCGCCAGGGGCCCGGTCGGTGCATAGCGGGCCGCCACCGCGTCGTCATGATACTTCCGCCGCAGGGCGAAGGCATCCGCCGTTCCGCGCGCCAGCAGGACCTCGTCCCGCGTCATCCGGCGCGAAACCTGCGGCAGGCGGACGCCTTCCTTGTTCATCCCCGCGGGGTCGACGGAATAGGTCACCGTCATCTCCGGGTCATCCGCCATGGTGCGGGTGGCCTCGGCGAGGGCTTTCTTGAACGGATCGGCGGGGTTGTCGGAGGGTTTGCTCATGCTTCAGGTAAATCACTCGCCGCGGGTCTCGGCAAGCGTCCCCGTGCGGCCATGCACAGATCCGGCGCGGTCCTGCGGAGTTGGCAGGGTCATCGCAATCGCCAGATAAGCGGCACCGGAATTCAAACCCAAGGACCCTGACTCATGGCCAACCCGAAGATCGCGATCATCGTTTCGTCCACACGTCCGACCCGATTTGCCGATGTCCCGACCGCCTGGATCAAGGCCCAGGCCGAGGCGCGCGGCGACATGGATGTCGAGGTGGTGGACCTGCGCGACTATCCGCTGCCCTTCTTCGACGAAGTCGCCTCGAACGCCTGGGCGCCCAGCCAGAACCCTGTCGCCCAGAAATGGCAGAAGAAGGTGGGCGAGTTCGACGGCTACATCTTCGTCGTCGCCGAATACAACCGTTCGATCACCGGGGCGCTGAAGAATGCGCTCGACCAGGCCTATGTCGAATGGGCGCGCAAGCCCTTCGGCGCCATCGGCTACGGCTCGATGGGTGCGGCGAACGCTCTGGGCCACTTGCAGAACATCGGTGTCGAGTTGCAGATGGTCCCCACCCGCAACAACGTGCGCATCGGCGGGTCCGACTTCTTCAAGGTCCACTCGGGCTTTGGCGGGTCGGGCAACCTTGGCGACATCGAGGGCGCGATCGCCCCGGCCGCCAAGGCCATGCTCGACGACGTGGTCTGGTGGGCCAAGGCCACCAAGGCCGCCCGCGGCTGACCCAGGATCATCGCACCACAGTCTGCGGCCAGGGCCTCGGCTCTGGCCGCTGCCGTTCGTGACAGGCGCGGGTCCTGCCGGAACCCTGCCCGATGCAGGAGACCCCGCCAGGCCATGACCTGCTGCCCGGCACCCTCGGGCTTGGCTGCCTCGATCAGGGCGACCGCGGCGCTCAACCCGGACGCCGTGCGCTCCGCTCCGGGCCCGTCGGACATCCGCTGATCTTCCGGCACCGCCGAAAGCCGCGCCCCGCGCAGACCGCGAAGCCGCGCAGCAGGGGGCTGGCCGCTCCGGGGCAGGGCAGGGTGCCGGGCACACTGGTCCGGGGACGCCAGGGTAGGTCCGCGAACCGCACGCCGTTCCGGCATCGGGCGCGCAGATGGGCCCGTTGTCACGGCGGGCCGAAACGCCCCGGCGATGCAGAGGTCAGAGCATCCCGCACCAGTCCGGGTGGCGCCCGCCCGAATAGGGCAGCGCAAGGCCGCTTTCGATCATCCGCCGCGCCACGTCCTGCCCGGCGACCTCCAGCCGAACCAGTTCTCGCCCGTATCGGTCCTGGCCCTCGAAACGGGCGGCCGTGATCGGACCGGACCGCAGGACCTGCCGCAGAACCGCGGTCGCCTGCTGCCCGGCGGCAAGCTCCTCGCGGCAGTTCGGCGAATGGATTTCGGGCGTGTCGAACCCAAGCAGCCTTGCCTTCACCTCGCCGACCTGCGGGCAGGCCAGACGCACGGTGTCGCCGTCCACCACATGGGTGACACGGCAACCGGTATCGCCCGCGGCACCGAGGTTCTGCCCGGCCGGATCGGTCGGGGCCACGCAGCCCGCCAGCGCGGCAACGGACACCAGCAGCGCCGGGAGGCGCCAGCCGCCGCGCATCACTTCATCGCCATGCTCGCCGCGCTTTCCGGCAGTTCCTCGGCAAAGCAGCGCTGGTAGAACTCGGCCACGGTCTGCCGTTCCAGCTCGTCGCACTTGTTCAGGAAGGTCAGACGGAAGGCATAGCCCACGTTGCGGAAGATCTCGGCATTCTGCGCCCAGTTCAGCACCGTCCGGGGGCTCATCACGGTGGACAGATCGCCGTTCATGAAGGCCGTGCGCGTCAGATCGGCCACCGTCACCATCTGCGAAATGGTCTTGCGGCCCTTCTCGGTGTTGTAGTGCGGGTTCTTGGCGAGGACGATCGCGGTTTCCGCGTCATGGCTCAGGTAGTTCAGCGTCGCCACCAGGCTCCAGCGGTCCATCTGGGCCTGGTTGATCTGCTGGACCCCATGGTAGAGGCCCGTGGTGTCGCCCAGACCCACGGTGTTCGCCGTCGCGAACAGCCGGAAATAGGGGTTGGGCGTGATGATCTCGTTCTGATCCAGAAGCGTCAGCTTCCCGTCATGCTCCAGCACGCGCTGGATCACGAACATCACGTCCGGCCGGCCCGCATCATATTCGTCGAAGACGATGGCCACCGGGTTGCGCAGCGCCCAGGGCAGGATGCCCTCGTGGAACTCGGTCACCTGCTTGCCGTCGCGCAGCTTGATCGCGTCCTTGCCGATCAGGTCGATCCGGCTGATGTGGCTGTCGAGGTTCACGCGCACGCAGGGCCAGTTCAGCCGCGCGGCCACCTGCTCGATATGCGTGGACTTCCCGGTGCCGTGATAGCCCTGGATCATCACCCGGCGGTTATAGGCAAAGCCCGCCAGGATCGCGAGCGTGGTGTCCGGGTCGAACTTGTAGGTCGGGTCGATCTCGGGCACGCGGTCGGTGCGGTCGGCAAAGCCCTTGACGCGCATGTCGGTATCGATCCCGAACACATCGCGGACCGAGATCTCCTCGGTCGGTTTCACTGCCTGATCCAGCATCGCACGCGCCCTTGTAAGCCGCCCGGCGCCCCATTGCGCCGCAGCCCGGCCATCCTTGGAACATATCGCGGGGGGGTTCAAGGGGAAGGGCGGCATCCCGATTGCGCGGCCGCGCAACTTCCTGCTTGGCCGCGACGCAGGATCGACCGCAGTCTCGCGCGAAAGGAGCCCGTCCATGCACCGCCGCCTGCTTCTCGTGTCCCTGCTCGCCGCCCCCATGGCCCGGGGCGAGACCTTCGAGGTCGCCCTGACCGAGGCCGAATGGCGCGACCGCCTGTCGGACCTGGCCTGTCGCGTCCTGCGCGAAGAGGCGACCGAACGCCCTTACACCAGCCCGCTGCACGGCGAGAAGCGCAACGGCACCTACCATTGCACCGGCTGGCCCTCGTTCCGGAAGCCCTTGCCGAACGCCATCCGCACCCGCGAGGACGGCGGCCTCTTCGGTGCCCGAACCGAAGTGCACTGCCGCCGCTGCGGCGGGCATTTCGGCCATGTGTTCGGCGACGGCCCGCCGCCCACCGGCCTGCGCTACTGCATGAACGGCGCCGCTCTGGTCTTCAAGCCGGCCTAGTCGCGGAAATAGCGGCTGTCCTTCAGCTGGTCCCAGGCCCAGACCACCTGCTGCAACTGCTCTTCGTGGGTGCGGTCGCCGCCGTTCATGTCCGGGTGCAGGACCTTGATCAGCCCCTTGTAGACCTTGCGGATTTCCGCCTTGGACATGGTGTCGCGGGCATCGAGGATCTCGATCGCCCTGCGCTCCGTCGGCGGCAGCTTCCGTGTCGCCGTGCTGGTGGTGCGCCCCGGGTTCTGCGTCGCCTTGTCGCCCAGAAGGGCCATCGGGTCGCTCACCCCCAGCCGCGCCCAGGCGTTGCCGTCACCCTGACGGCTGAAGGGCCTGGTCTCCCGTTCCCAGACCCGGTCCTTGTCAAGGAACTTCTGGAACTCCTCGTCGGTTATGCCCTGGAAGAAGTTCCATTTCAGGTTGTATTCGCGGATGTGCTCCTTGCAGAACCAGAAATACTGGTCCAGCTGGTCGGGAGATTTCGGGGCGCGAAACGCTGCCCTTTCGGCGCAACCGGGATAGTCGCACGGCCGGTCGGCAGTCTCGAAGGCGCCCGACATGCCGCGCCGCCCCGCCTTCTTGCGCTTCTTGTCCGCCGCGGCGCTGATGTTGAACTCGAAGGGCGGGCGACTGGACATGCGGTTTGGGCCTTTCCGACTCGGGGCCACGAGTTTAGGGCTTATCCCGGAAGTTGGAAGAGGGCAGGCCTGACATGGGCGTGAAAGACGATATCGAGGACCGCCTGACCGCCGCCTTCCACCCGTCGGTGCTTCAGGTCGTGAACGAAAGCCACCGCCACGCCGGCCATGCCGGGGACGACGGTTCGGGCGAAAGCCATTTCCACATCACCATCCGCGCCGAGGCCCTCGCCGGGATGAACCGCCTCGCCCGCCACCGGGCGGTGCAGAAGGCGCTGGGCGATCTCACCACCCGCATCCACGCCCTGTCGCTCGACATCGGCTAGGACACCCGATCGCCGCGACTTGCCTTCGGCACTTGCTCTTTTCCCAAATACTCCGGGGGTCCGGGGGGGACCCCCGGCGCCGAGCCGGGTTCGCGCCTTGCGCGCCGAGGCGCGACGGAAGCGGCGCGCCCGGCAGGGCGCCCCGGCCGCCAGGCGGGCGGCCGCAAAC
>JBKBRG010000106.1:0-7353 GCA_046292325.1 Tabrizicola sp. | reverse complement strand
CTCTTCGGGGGCGCGGATGTGATGCTCGTCCTGAACACCTGGGCCGACCGCGTGCATCATGTCCATTTCAAGGACATCCGCCCCGAGGTCGTGGCCGATGTGCGGGCGAACAACCGCAGTTTCCTTGATGCCGTGATCGCCGGGGCCTTCACCGTGCCGGGCGACGGCTGCATCGACTTCCAGGCGGTGGCCGACAAGCTGCGCGCGATGGACTATAGGGGCTGGATCGTGGTCGAGGCCGAACAGGACCCGGCCAAGGCCCCGCCCTACGACTATTCCCGGCTCGGCTACGAACACATCCTGAAGGTCTGCGCCAAGGCGGGCCTGCAGATCGACCATTCGCGTCCCTGAGGGAAATCCGATGCCCGACCTCCTCCGCCACCCGACCGGCAGCCGCGGCAAGGTGCACGCGATCACACCCGAAACCGCGGGCTGGGGCTATGTGGGCTTTTCGCTCTACCGGCTGGAGCCGGGCGACGTGGCGGCGGAGGCGACCGGCGAAACCGAGGTGATCCTCGTCATCGTCGAGGGCAAGGCGCGGGTCCAGGCCGCCGGCCAGGACTGGGGTGAAATGGGCGACCGCATGGACGTGTTCGAAAAGACCCCGCCGCATTGCCTCTATGTGCCGAACCGCAGCCAGTGGCAGGCCGTGGCGACGACGCCCTGCACCATCGGGGTCTGTTCCGCGCCCGGCAAGGGGAACCACCCCGCGCGACGGCTGGGGCCGGAGGGGATCGAACTGACCCCGCGCGGCAAGGGCACGAACACCCGCTACGTCAACAACATCGCGATGGAGGGCCGGGACGTGGCCGACAGCCTCCTCGTGACCGAGGTCTTCACGCCCGCCGGCCACTGGTCGTCCTACCCCTCCCACCGGCATGACGAGGACGACTTCCCCCGGATGACCTATCTGGAAGAGACCTATTATCACCGCCTGAACCCCGCCCAGGGCTTCGGGATCCAGCGGGTCTATACCGAGGACGGGTCGCTGGATCAGACCATGGCGGTCAAGTCCCACGATGTCGTGCTGGTCCCGAAGGGGCATCACCCCTGCGGCGCGCCCTATGGCTACGAGATGTATTACCTGAACGTCATGGCCGGGCCGATCCGGAAATGGCGGTTCCAGAATGACCCCGACCACGACTGGATCGCGCAACGCGACGCATGAGGCGGTCCAGGCGGGACAGGTTGGCGATCCCCGCAAGCCGCATGCCGCCGTCTTCGGGCTTTCACCGCGGCGCGGGCTCGACCGGGGCTGCCCGTCCGGCGCATTCGGCGCTCTTGGCACGGGGCGGAGAGGAGGCGAAGTCGAACGCCAAGCCTACCCTTTGCCTTGAAGCGCCTTCCGCCCTCGTCTAATCAGGGGCAGGTCCGAAGGAACCCCCGACGCATGCGCATCCTGATCACCAACGACGACGGCATCAACGCGCCGGGGCTTGAGGTTCTGACCCATATCGCCACCGAGATCGCCGGCCCCAGGGGCGAGGTCTGGACCGTGGCGCCGGCCTTCGAGCAATCCGGCGTCGGCCATTGCATCAGCTACACCCACCCGATGATGATCGCCGAGCTTGGACCCCGCCGCTTTGCGGCCGAGGGCTCGCCGGCCGATTGCGTGCTGGCGGCGATCTACGACGTGCTGGACGGCGCGCGACCGGATCTTGTGCTCTCGGGCGTCAACCGGGGCAACAACGCGGCCGAGAACGTGCTGTATTCCGGCACCATCGGCGGCGCGATGGAGGCCGCGTTGCAGGGCGTGCCCGCCATCGCGTTGTCGCAGTTCTTCGGGCCCGAGAACGCCCGCCTGCCCGATCCCTTCGACAGCGCAAGGGTGCATGGCGCGGCTGTGGTGCGCGCGCTGCTCGACCGCGGGATCTGGACGCAGGACGACTATCGCGTGTTCTACAACGTCAACTTCCCGCCTCTGCCGGCCGCGACCACCAGGGGTCTGCGCGTGGCTCCGCAGGGCTTCCGCCGCGACACCGCCTTCTCGGTCGAGCCGCACCAGTCGCCCTCGGGGCGCAGGTTCCTGTGGATCAAGGGCGGGCATCAGCATACGCCCACCCTGCCCGGCTCGGATGCGGCGGTGAACCTCGAGGGCTACATCTCGGTCACGCCGATGCGCGCTGACCTGACCGCCCATGACCTGATCGCCGATCTCGAGGCCCGGCTCGCATGACGAAAGAGCCGGAGGATCACCCGACAGACCCCGGCCTTTCCGACGAGCTTGCCGAACGCAAGATGCGGTTTCTCTTTGCCCTGCGCAGCCGTGGCGTGACCGATGCCCGTGTCCTGACCGCGATGGAGAAGATCGACCGCGGTCTCTTCGTGCGCAACGTCTTCGCCAACCGCGCGTATGAGGACGTGCCCCTGCCCATCGCCTGCGGCCAGACGATCAGCCAGCCCTCGGTCGTCGGCCTGATGACCCAGGCCCTTCAGGTCAGCCCGCGCGACACGGTGCTGGAGGTGGGCACCGGGTCGGGCTATCAGGCGGCGATCCTGTCGCAGCTGGCGCGGCGGGTCTATACCGTCGATCGCTACCGCCGTCTGGTGCGCGAGGCGTCCGAGCTGTTCCGTCAGCTGGACCTCGCGAACATCACCGCGATCCCGGCCGACGGCTCGCACGGCCTGCCGGACCAGGCGCCCTTCGACCGGATCATCGTCACGGCGGCGGCCGAGGATCCGCCCGGCCCCCTGCTGGAGCAACTGAAACCCGGCGGGATCATGGTGGTGCCGGTGGGCCAGTCGGATGCGGTGCAGGCGCTGATCAAGGTGACGCGGACCTCACGCGGGTTTGATTACGAGGAACTCCGCCCAGTGCGCTTTGTGCCACTGGTAGAGGGGATGGGCTCCGAGTAGACTGTGCGGTCACAGAACCGGGGCAAACCCGGATGGCGGATGTTCAGGCGGGACAAGATGGCGAGAACCACAAGACTTCGGGCAGGCTTCCTCATGGGCACAGGGGCCCTGGCCCTGTCGGCCTGCATCGACACCGGGGCGCTGGACTGGGATCTGCGTCGGGGCGCCGGCGACACCTCGAATGCGGCCTTGCAGGCGACAGCGGCGGCGCCGACGCCGGATGCGAACGGCATCATCTCCTACCCCGATTACCAGATGGCGACGGCCCGGCGCGGCGAGACGGTCGCCAGCATGGCCGGTCGGCTGGGCATGAACCCCGAGGAACTGGCGCGCACCAATGCGCTGCGGGCGACCGATCCCCTGCGCGAGGGCGAGATGCTCCTGCTGCCGAAACGTGTCGCGGCCAGCCCGCAGCCGGCGGTGATCGGCGGAACCGGCCCGTCGGCGGGCGGCGGCATCGACATCACCTCGATCGCCACCACCGCGCTCGACAGCGCCGCGCCGGCGCGGCCGGCCGCCGGCACCTCGCCCGCCGCATCGCAGCCGATCTCCGGCCAGCCGCTGACCCACCGCGTCGCGCGGGGCGAGACCGCCTTCACCATCGCGCGGACCTACAGGGTTTCGGCCAAGGCCCTGGCCGACTGGAACCAGCTCGGCCCGGACATGGCCGTGCGCGAGGGGCAGACGCTGATCATCCCGATCGCCACCGCCCCGGCGCCGGACCCCGAGCCCGTCCCGACGCCGCCGGGCGTCGGCAGCCCCACGCCCGAGCCGCCCTCGGCGAAAAAGCCCCTGCCGGACGAAAAGACCGAGCCCACGGGCACCAAGCCCAAGGGCACGCCGCCCTCGCCCGACCTCGGCGCGGCCAAGTCCACGCCGTCGAAGATGGCGATGCCGGCTTCGGGCAAGATCATCCGCGGCTATGACGCCAAGAAGAACCAGGGCATCGACATCGCCGCGCCGGTCGGCAGCCCGGTGGTCGCCGCCGAGGCCGGGACGGTGACGGTCATCTCGTCGGACACCACCGGCAAGGGCATCGTCATCATCCGCCATGCCGGAGACCTGCTGACGGTCTATGTCGGCGTGACCGGGATGACGGTGAAGAAGGGCGATGCCGTCAAGCGCGGTCAGGCGATCGGCAAGGTCGCCGCGGGCGATCCGGCCTTCGTGCATTTCGAGGTGCGCAACACTTCGAAGCAGAGCTTCGATCCGGTGGGCTATCTGCAATAGTCCGCCGGACCGGGCTCAGCCGCGCTGGCGCGAGACCAGCACCTTGTCGATCCGCCGCCCGTCCAGGTCGATGACCTCGAAACGGTAGCCCTCGGCGGTGAAATGCGCGCCAAGTTCGGGGATCCGGCCCATCTGGTGCAGGATCAGCCCGGCCACCGTGTCGTAATCCCCCGCCATCTCGCGCGGCAGGCCCAGCCGGTCGCAGAATTCATCCACCGGCATCCAGCCCGCGACCAGATGGCTGCCGTCCTCGCGCGTGACAAAGGCGGGCTCGTCCGCCTCGCTGGCCGCCACGGCGCCGGTGATCGCCTCCAGCACGTCGCCGGTGGTGATGATGCCCTCGAACGTGCCGTATTCGTCATAGACCAGCACGAAATGGTGTTCGGATTTCTGCAGGATATCCAGCACGTCCAGCGCCTCGGCCCGGTCCGAGACCACCGGCACCTCGCGCACCAGCGCCCGGATCTCCAGCGGCTCGCGGCGCGAGACGGCCTGGAAGGCATCGGCCAGAAGCAGGATCCCGACCACCTCGCCCTCGGCATTGGCCACCGGCATCCGCGGCCGGGCGATGCGGCGGACGGCGGCCACCGCCTCGGCCCCGGTGGCCTCCAGCGGCAGCATCTCCACCTCGTGCCGAGGCGTCATCAGCGCCCGCGCGCTGCGGTCCGACAGGCGCATGACCCCGGTGATCATCTCGCGCTCCTCGGTCTCCAGCACCCCGCCCTCGTGCGCCTCGGCCAGAAGGACATGCACCTCCTCCTCGGTGACGCGGCTCTCGCCCGCCTCGCGCTGACCGAGCAGCCACAGGAGCAGCCGGCCGGACCGGTCCAGGAACCAGACCAGCGGCGCGGCCACGACCGACAGAAGCGTCATCGCCGGGGCCATGCGGATCGCCAGCCCTTCGGCATTGCGCAGCGCCAGCTGTTTCGGGACCAGCTCGCCCACGATCAGACTGACATAGGTGATCGCCACCACCACCCCCCCGACCCCCAGCGTCGCGGCCCAGTCGGGCGCCACGCCCTGCCCGACCAGCCAGAGTTGCAGCCGCTGCCCCAGCGTCGCCCCCGACAGCGCGCCCGACAGGATGCCGACCGCGGTGATGCCGATCTGCACGGTGGACAGGAACCGCCCCGGATGCTCGGCCAGTCGCAGCGCCATGCGCGCGCCACGGCTCTTGCCCTCCAGCGGCTTCAGCCGCGCCGGGCGTGCGCTGACGATGGCCAGCTCGGACATGGCCAGCACGCCGTTCAGGACGATCAGGGCGAGGATGGCAAGGATCTCGGTCAGCATGATGGCTTGCGATCAGGATAGACGCCGGCAGGCGCGCGGGCACGGCCGCCGATCAGGATGCGAGGCGCACCCCCTCGCGGGCGGCGAGGTCACAGAAGAACTGCCAGGCCACCCGGCCCGATCGCCCGCCCCGGGTCGCCTGCCATTCGATCGCCTCGGCATGCAGCCGCTCTTCGGGCACGCTGATTCCATAGGCCGCACAATAGCCGCGGATCATGTCAAGGTAATCGTCCTGTCCGCAGGGATGGAAGCCGAGCCAGAGACCGAAGCGGTCCGACAGCGAGACCTTCTCCTCCACCGCCTCGGACGGGTTGATCGCGGTCGAGCGTTCGTTCTCGATCATGTCGCGCGGCATCAGGTGGCGGCGGTTCGAGGTGGCGTAGAACAGCACGTTCTCCGGCCGCCCCTCGATGCCGCCGTCCAGCACCGCCTTCAGCGACTTGTAGTGCTGGTCGTCATGGCTGAACGACAGGTCGTCGCAGAACAGCAGGAACCGGTGCGGCGCGGCGCGCAGATGCGCCAGCAGGCGCTGGACCGAGGGCAGGTCCTCGCGGCTCAGCTCCACGATCTTCAGGTCATGGCCTTCCGCCCGCACGGCGGCATGCACCGCCTTGACCAGGCTCGACTTCCCCATCCCGCGCGCGCCCCACAGAAGCGCATTGTTCGCAGGCAGGCCGGCCGCGAAATGCCGGGTATTCTCCAGCAGCGTGTCGCGCGCGCGGTTCACCCCGACCAGTAGGCCGATGTCCACCCGCGACACGCGCGCCACGGGTTCCAGCCGGTCAGGCCCGGTATGCCAGACGAAGGCCTCGGCCGCGAAATCCGGCGCCGGCATCGGCGCGGGGGCAAGCCGCTCCAGCGCGGCGGCGATGCGGTCAAGCGGGTCGGTCATGGCTTGGGCTCGGCGCTATCCGAGGGACCGTCGGTCTCGTCGTCCCAGAGCCCTTCGGCGCGCAGTTCCGCCTCGCGGCGCCTTTCGATGCGGCGGATCAAGAAGATCGACACCTCGTAAAGCGGATAGACGGCGAAGAACAGGATCAGCTGGCTCATCACGTCCGGCGGGGTGACCAGGGCGGCGACGATCAGGATGATGACGATGGCATATCTGCGCATCCCCGCGAGACCGGCCGAAGTTGCCAGCCCCGCCTTGCCCATCAGCGTCAAGAGGACCGGCAGCTGAAAGCAAAGGCCGAAGGCGATGATCAGCTTCAGGCTGATGTCCAGCGTCTCGTTCACCTTGCCCTGGAAGACGATCTCGATGCCTTCCTCGGGCGCCGCGGCCGGCACATCGGCGGGCACATCGGTCAGCATCGGCGCCAGCACCGACAGGATCGAGGCGCTGTCGGCAAAGCCGAGGAAGAAGGTCATGGCGATGGGCGTCACCACATAATGCGCGAAGATGGCCCCCAGAAGGAACAGCACCGGCGAGGCGACGAGGAAGGGCAGGAAGGCCTGCTTCTCGCTGCGATAGAGGCCCGGCGCCACAAAGCGCCACAGCTGGTAGGCGATGACCGGGAAGCTGACCATGAGCCCGGCCACGACCGAGATATGGACCAGGGTGAAGAAATACTCCTGCGGCGCGGTGTATTGCATCACCGGGTTCGGATTGCCCAGATCGCGCATCGCCTGCTCGATCGGGCGCAGCAGGAAGTTCAGGATCGGGTCGGCCACCACGAAACAGGCCAGCATCGCCACGATGAAGGCCGAAACCGACCAGATCAGCCGGTTGCGCAGTTCCGCCAGATGCTCGACCAGGGGGGCCGAGCTGTCGTCAATCTCGTCCTTGGTGCTCATGCTGCGTCACCACCCTGCGGGTCGGCCTCGTTGCGCCGGCGCCCGGGTGCCCGGGCGAAGGGTTGCGCTTCGGCCGCGGGGGGTTCGGACAGGGCACGCAGCTTGGCCGCCGCCTCGTCCACCACCGCCTTGCGCGCGGCCTTCTGTTCGTAAAGCGCCGCCGTCGCCGGGCCCGCGCCTTCC
>JBKBRG010000105.1:0-7411 GCA_046292325.1 Tabrizicola sp. | reverse complement strand
GCGGTCAGGTAGAACTGCCGCAGCCCACGGTCTTGCCAGGTCTGGCCGCAGCGCCATCGCCGCCGCCCGCAGGCAAGGCCGCCCTCTATGCGCGCAACCGCGCCGGGGCGCCGTGGATCGATGTGATGCGCCCCTCTGGCCGGGACTTTCCGCTCCAGCCGCATTTCGGGGTGAACCGCATCGCCAACTGGTCGCCCTCGGTCAGCACCACGATCACAACCGAGGGCCTGCCGATCACCTCGGTCGGCACCGTCTCGCACCCGACGCTGGCCGCCACGAACCTTGCCGCCTCGATGCGGCGCTGGCGCCTGACTTCGGCGGCCGTCGTGGACTCGGTCGCCGACCAGAGATCCGCAGGCTGGGCCTGCTGGCGCGGGAACGCGGCGGGCCTCGGCGGCTGGACCTTCGTCACGCGGATTTCGCTGACGACCCTGCAGGCCACGGGCATGGGGTTCTTCGGCCTCTATGGATCGACGGCCGCGCTGGCCACCACCCTGACGCTGGCCTCCGTCGTCAACTGTATCGGCATCGGTTTTCAGCGGGGCACCCATGCCAACTGGCAGCTGGTCGCAAATGACGGGACCGGAGCACCGACGCTCACCGACATGGGCGCGAGCTTTGCCATTGCCACCGGTGGTGTCGTGAGCCTGTTCATCGCTGCGCCGCCGAACGGTTCGTCGGTGTGGGTCCGAGCCGTGAACGAGGTCACCGGCGCCGTCTTCGAACAGGAAATCGCCGCCGACCTGCCTGCGGCGACGCAGTTCCTGTCACCGCGGCTGTTCCTGAACACCGGCGCCACGGCCGCCGCCGTCGCCTACGACTGCGCTGGGGTATACGTCGAGACGGACTTCTGATCCGGCGTCATGGAAGACCAACTCGTGTGAAGCCCGAGCCGAGCGACGTCGGAACGGGAAGCGCCGAACGCCTCGACCGTGGCGTATCGCCCGGCCCGGATCACGGGTTCACGGTTTCAAAAAGCGGCAGGGATTCGCTGCTCCGGAATAGTGGCACGGCTAAGCGGCATCTGTCTCCCGCGGCGATAGGCAAAATTGTGCACCTTCGATCAGGCCGAAATCTGAACCACGCTTTCCCCAAAGTCTCTGTTCTGGCAATGTTCCATCCTGCCTTTATGATTCCCGGACCTTCGCATGTGTAATTTGTACTCCCAGACCAAGAGCCAGGACGCCATGCGCCATGTCTTTGACGACATGCGCGGGGATGGCGAGGACTTGGTCGATCTGACCGGCAACCTGCCACCCATGACCGGAATCTTCCCCGACTATCCCGCGCCGATCATCCGGCACGGGACACAGGGTGGCTGGCAATTGACCATGGCGCGCTGGGGTATGCCGACACCACAGGTGTTTCTGGCAGGCAAGCGCACCGATCCGGGCGTCACCAATATTCGCAATGTCGCTTCGGCCCATTGGAGACGCTGGCTCGGGGTGGAGCATCGCTGCCTCGTCCCCTTCACCAGCTTTTCCGAGATCGACAGCCGCCCGGGCGCACCCCGCAACCATCCGGTTTGGTTCGCGCTTGGCCAGCATCGCCCCCTGGCCTTCTTCGCGGGCATCCGCACCGAATGGACCTCGGTGCGCAAGCTGAAGGAGGGCGAGGTAACGGCAGAGCTGTTCGGCTTTCTGACCTGCCCCCCCAATGCCGAGGTTGCGAAGATCCATCCCAAGGCAATGCCGGTGATCCTGACCAGGCCCGAGGAGTGGCGGCGATGGCTGACTGCACCGGTGGCCGAGGCCCTGCCGTTGCAACGCCCACTGCCCGACGGGACGCTGCAGATCGTGGCGGAGGGAGTGCGGGAAGATGCAGCCTGAGACCTTGCGCCCTGAACTGCCTCCCACCGACGCTTTCGATCTGCGCGGGCGACGTGTGCATGAAGCCGAAGGCCGCGGTCGCCGAACCTTTGCGCTATTTCAGGCGGTGCGGCATCCCGGCCCGCTGGTCTGGATCCTGCCCGCCCATGTGCCGGAACTGCCGATGCTGCGCGGGTTGCCGAAAGGTGTCGGCGAACGGCTGCACCTGTTCCGCGCCGAGGGCGAGACCGATCTGCTGTGGTGCATCGAGGAGGCACTGCGCTCGGCTCCCGTCGGCCTTGTCATCGCCGAACCGGAAAAGCCCCTGTCGCTGACCGCCGGGCGTCGCCTGCAACTGGCGGCCGAGGCCGGGCGGACCACCGGCCTGATGCTGATCCGCGAAGGCGCGGGCAGCAATGCCACCGAAACGCGCTGGGCCTGTGCCCCCGTAGCAAGCCCGGCGGCGGACTCGACTCTGCATTGCTGGACCCTTAATAAGAACAAAAAGGGAACTTTCGGAAGTTGGATTGTGAACTGGAATGGCGCGACGGCTGCTGTCCATCTGGTTTCCGAGGCTGGGCAGCGACATCAGCCTGCGGAACCGCCCGGTTGAAGGGCCCCTTGCCCTGAGCCTGCGCTCGGGCAATGCCGATCATCTGCATTGCCTGAACCCCGCCGCCACGGCCCGCGGCCTGCATCGCGGCATGGCACTGGCCGATGCCCGCGCGATCTGTCCCGATCTTGCCATCCGCCCCGCTGATCTGGCGCGTGAGGCGGCGGCGCTGGTGTCCTTGCGCCGCTGGGCCAGCCGCTATGCCCCCATGATTGCCACGGATGGCGCGGACGGTCTTTTGGCCGATATCTCGGGCGTGCCGCATCTGTTTGGCGGCGAAGCCGATTTGCGCGAGGACTTGCACGCGCGACTGACGCGGGCGGGCCTGCATGCGGAAAGCGCCATAGCAGGAACCCGAGGCGCAGCCCATGCGCTGGCTCGTAACGGCGGCGGCATCGTGCCTGACGGGCGACTGATCGAGGGAATCGGGCACCTGCCGGTGACAGCTCTCAGAGCGGATCCTGAAACGGCCGAGGCGCTGGCGCGGGTGGGTCTCTCACGCATTGCCGATCTGGCGCATTTGCCGCGCGCGCCTCTGGCCCGCCGCTTCGGGCAAGGGCTGGTTCTGCGGCTGGATCAGGCGCTCGGGCAGCGGGACGAGCCCGTTGCAGCGGAACCGGACGCCCCGCATTTCGGGGTGCGGATGACGCTCCCCGAACCGATCGGACGGCAATCCGATGTCATGGCGGGGCTGGACCGCATGCTGGACCGGCTCTGCGCCAAGCTCGCCCAACATCGGATGGGTGCGCGCCGGGTCCGGTTGGAGCTGCGCCGCGTGGATCGCCAATCTGCACAGGTCGAGATCGGTCTCGCCCGCCCGATGCGCGACGCGGCCCGCATCGCTGCGCTCTTTGCCAAGGGCGTGGACGAGGTGGATGCCGGTTTCGGCATTGATGCCCTTCGCCTGACTGCCCCGGTGACAGAGGCCCTTGCGCCGGAACAGATTGGTGGCGGCCAGGCGATCCGGCACGACGATGCGTTGGCTGATCTTCTGTCCTCTGTCGGCAACCGCATCGGCTTTGACCGGGTGCTGCGGCTGTTGCCTGCAACCAGCCTGATCCCGGAGCGCAGCTTCCTCCTGGCCCCGGCTGCTTATTCCGCATCCGAACCGATCCCGCATCGCGGGGGGGCGGCGCGGCCGATCACCCTCTTTCCGCCCGAGCCGGTGACCGCCGCCTCGGGCAACCCGCCCGCGAGTTTCCGTTGGCGGCGCATGCGCTTCACCACGCTGCGCGCACTGGGCCCAGAACGCATCACGCCGGAATGGTGGTTCGACGATCCCGCCTGGCGGTCGGGCCTGCGCGATTACTGGCGGATCGAAACCCGGGAAGGGCCGCGGCTCTGGTTGTTTCACACCCCGCAAACCCCGGCCTGGCCCGCGCCCGGAGGGGCGCAGAACTGGCACGTACAGGGGGAATTCGCATGATTCCCTATGCCGAACTTTGCGTCACATCGAACTTCACCTTCCTGACTGGCGCCTCGCATCCCGAGGAACTGGTCACGCGGGCGGCAGAACTGGGGCTGAGTGCCATCGCCATCACCGACCGCAATTCGGTGGCAGGCGTGGTGCGGGCCTTCTCCGCGCTGAAGGAACTGGCGCGTCTTCGCAACGAGGCACAAGCCGAGGCGGCGGTGGCGGGCCCCACTATCCGCTCGCAGCGCGTGAAGGACCATTCCAGTCGCCAGACCGTTCCGCATTTCACCGGCCAGACCGATGCCCCTGCCATGTCGGATGCACCGCTGCCGAAACTGATCGCAGGGGCGCGCCTGGTGCTGACGGATTCCGCCGTGGAATGGCTGGCCCTGCCCACCGATCTTGCCGCCTGGTCGCGCCTGACCCGGCTTCTGTCGATTGGCAAGCGGCGCGCGGCCAAGGGCGAATGTCACCTGCAACGCGCCGATCTGGTCGAATGGGGCAAGGGCATGGTGCTGATCGCCCTTTCGCCCGACCCGCTGGACGATCCCGGCCCGAAAAGCACCCGCGGCGATCTTCGCGCCATCGGTCGCGCCTTCCCCGGTCAGTGCTTCCTGGGGGCCGCCCCGCGCTATGACGGCCGGGATCAGATCCGTTTCGACCGGATCGGCATTCTGGCGCAGGAGGTGAGCCAGCCGATGGTCGCTGTGGGCGATGTGCTGATGCACCGTTCCGCCCGTCGCCCCCTGGCCGATGTGCTGACCTGCATGCGCCTTGGCTGCACCATCGACGCTATCGGCGAACACCGGCTGGCAAATGGCGAGCGCCGCCTGAAATCCGGCGCCGAGATGGCGAAGATGTTTCACCGCCACCCCGCCGCGCTGCGCCGCACGCTGGAGATTGCCGACCGTTGCGCCTTTCGCCTCAGCGACCTGCGTTATCAATATCCCGATGAATCGGAGAACGAGCCAGCGCAGGACCGGCTGGAACGGCTGGCGCGCGAAGGTCTTCACTGGCGCTACCCTTCTGGTGCGCCGCCAAAGATCGTGCATCGCGTGGAAAAGGAACTGACCCTGATCCGCGAGGTGGACTACGCCCCCTATTTCCTGACCGTCCACGACATCGTGCAGTTCGCCAGATCGAGGGGCATCCTCTGTCAGGGGCGCGGCTCCGCCGCCAATTCGGTGGTCTGCTATCTTCTGGGCATTACCGAGGTGCCGCCCGAGTCGATCACCCTGATCTTCGAGCGTTTCATCTCCAAGGAGCGGGGCGAGCCGCCGGATATCGACGTCGATTTTGAACACGAACGCCGCGAGGAGGTGATCCAGTGGATCTATGCCCGCTACGGCCGCGAGCGTGCCGGCCTGACCGCAACGGTGATCCATTTCCGCAGCCGCGCCGCCATCCGCGAGGTTGGCAAGGTCATGGGATTGTCGCAGGACGTGATCGCGCGGCTTTCCGGGCAAATCTGGGGCTGGTCCTCGGCCCCCCCCGGCGAGGACCGGCTGCGCGATGCGGGCCTATCGCTTGCCGACCGCCGCGTGCAACTGGCCGTGCGACTGATCGGCGAGATCATCGGCTTTCCCCGCCACCTTTCACAGCATGTCGGCGGTTTCGTCATCACCAAGGGCCGTCTGGACGAACTTTGCCCGATTGAAAATGCGGCGATGGACGACCGGACCATCATCGAATGGGACAAGGACGACATCGACGCGCTTGGCCTTCTGAAGGTCGATATTCTGGCGCTTGGCATGCTGACCTGCATCCGCAAGGCCTTTGCGCTTCTGGAGGAGCATCGCGGGCAGCAGCTGACGCTGGCCAATGTGCCGCCCGAAGACCCGCCGATCTACGATATGCTCTGCCGCGCTGATGCCATCGGGGTGTTCCAGGTCGAAAGCCGGGCGCAATTGAACTTTCTGCCCCGGATGCGGCCGCGCAAATTCTATGACCTGGTCTGCGAGGTCGCCATCGTCCGCCCCGGCCCGATTCAGGGCGGCATGGTGCATCCTTTCCTCAACCGCCGGATGGGGCGCGAAAAGGTCGAAGATCTCGGTCCCGCGATGATGGAGGTTCTGGGCCGCACCTATGGTGTGCCGCTGTTTCAGGAACAGGCGATGCAAATCGCCGTTGTCGCGGCAGGCTTCACCCCGTCCGAGGCTGACCGCCTGCGTCGGTCGCTTGCCACCTTCAAACGCATGGGCACCATCGGTTCGTTCCGCGACCGCTTTGTCAGCGGAATGCTCGCGCGGGGTTATGACGCCGATTTTGCGGCGCGCTGCTTTGCCCAGATCGAGGGGTTCGGCAGCTATGGTTTTCCCGAGAGCCACGCCGCCAGCTTTGCGCGGCTGGTCTATATTTCCGCCTGGCTGAAATGCCACCATCAGGCGGTCTTCACCTGCGCGCTTCTGAATTCGCAGCCGATGGGCTTCTATGCACCTGCACAGCTGGTCCGCGACGCCCGCGATCATGGAGTGGAGGTGCGGCCCATTTCGGTCAACCACTCGTTCTGGGACTGCACGTTGGAACCGCGCCCGGATGGGGCGCTGGCCCTGCGGCTCGGCTTCCGGCAGATCAAGGGGATGAGGGAAGAGGAAGCCATCTGGATAGCAGCCGCGCGCGGTAACGGCTATCCCGATGTCGAAAGCCTGTGGCGCCGGGCGGGCGTGCACGCCGATGCGCTGGAACGGCTCGCCGAGGCTGATGCTTTTGCCGCCATCGGTCTCAATCGCCGAGACTCTCTGTGGGCAGCCAAGGCGCTGAAAGCCCCGGCGCCGCTGCCCCTCTTTGGTTCCGACGGCGAGGGAGCTACCGAACCCGACGTCAAGCTACCCCAGATGACCTTGGGTCAGGAGGTGATCGAGGATTACCTATCGTTGCGGCTCAGCCTTCGCGCCCATCCGATGGAACTGTTGCGACAGCGCCTGGCCGAAAGCCTGGCCCATGATCGCCTGCCACAGGCCAGTGGCCGCGTCACAGTCACCGGCCTTGTGATCACCCGGCAGCGCCCCGGCACGGCGTCGGGCGTCATTTTCCTCACTCTGGAGGACGAGACCGGCACAGCCAATGTCGTGGTCTGGAAGAAGGTCTACGAGACCTTTCGCAAGGCGGTGATCGCCGGGCGGCTCGTGCGCGTGACCGGCAGGATCGAGCGCGACGGCCCGGTCACCCATCTGATCGCCGAGAGGGTCGAGGATGTTTCACCCCTGCTGGCCACTCTGGGCCGCCCTGTTGTGATCGCGCCCAACGATGGTCGCGCCGATGAAACCAGGCGCCCGACTGGCGGTAGCATGAGGCCAACAGCGCGCCATCCCCGCGAACAGGCACGGAAGCTGTTTCCGAGTCGGGATTTCCATTGATCGGGAAAATGGAAGCATTCGGTCATCCGCTGGCCCGTCGATGGGGGACTCGTCGAATGTTGACCAGGTGTTGACAAGAATTTCAAAAGCAAAAACCCGACGGTTTACGTCGGGTTCTAAGCGTTTGATATCTTTAGAAGATTTGGTTGCGGGGGCAGGATTTGAACCTGCGGCCTTCAGGTTATGAGCCTGACGTGCTACCGGGCTGCTCCACCCCGCG
>JBKBRG010000104.1:0-7429 GCA_046292325.1 Tabrizicola sp. | reverse complement strand
ATCGGCTTACTCCTGTTGGGCGCACTGAGTTGCCCGGCCGCGCGCCCGCGTCAAGCGGAACGCTGCGGAAGCCATTGCCCTTCTCCGCCCCGGCGGCTACCTCTGACGCAGACCGGACGGAGTGCCCGATGACCTCGCTTTACGAAATCCTGATGCTGATCCTGGGGATCGCCAAGTTCTTCATCCTGGCGCATTTCGTGATGAGCTGGCTGATCAGCTTCCAGGTGCTGAACATCCGCCAGCCGCTGGTGGCGCAGATCTGGCACGGGCTGAACCGCCTCTTGGAGCCGCTCTACGGCCCGATCCGGCGCATCCTGCCGGCGATGGGCGGGATCGACCTGTCGCCCCTGGTGGTGCTGATCGGGATCTACGCGCTGGAAATCGTCCTGCGCAACAATGTGGCGGCCTTCCTCTGACCCCGACCTGACCCTTGGACCAGGCTGCCCGGCTTCTTCAGTCCGTCTTCGGTTTCCCAGGATTCCGACCCGGCCAGGCCGAGATCGTGCAATCGGTGCTTCAGGGGCGGAACACGCTGGCCATCATGCCGACGGGCGGGGGCAAGTCGCTGTGCTATCAGCTGCCCGCCCTCTGCCGCGACGGGGTGACGGTCGTCATCTCGCCGCTGATCGCACTGATGCGGGATCAGGTGCGGGCGTTGCGGGCAGCAGGGGTCGAGGCCGGGGCGCTGACCTCCGGCAATACCGATGACGAGACCGACGAGGTGTTCCGGGCCATCGACGCGGGTCGGCTGAAACTGCTCTACATGGCGCCGGAACGTCTGGCCTCGGCCGGAACGGTGGCGCTGCTCCGGCGGGCGAAGTGCAGCCTGATCGCGGTGGACGAGGCGCATTGCGTCAGCCAGTGGGGGCATGATTTCCGCCCCGACTACCTCCGGATCGGGGCGTTGCGCCGCTCGCTGCGGGTGCCCCTGGCCGCCTTCACGGCGACGGCGGACGAGGAAACCCGGGCCGAGATCGTGGCGCGGCTGTTCGACGGCGAAGCTCCGGTTTGCTTCCTGCGCGGTTTCGACCGGCCGAACATCCACCTGGCCTTCGCGGTCAAGGATGGACCGCGCGACCAGATCCTGCGCTTTGCCGCCGCGCGGCGCGGGCAGTCCGGCATCGTCTACTGCGCGACCCGGGCCAGGACCGGGACGCTTGCCCAGGCGCTGCGCGAGGCGGGCCATCCGGCCGTAGCCTATCACGGCGGGATGGAGGCGGAGGAGCGGCGCCAGGTCGAGACCCGCTTTCAGCGCGAGGACGGGCTGATCGTGGTGGCCACCGTGGCCTTCGGCATGGGTATCGACAAGCCCGACATCCGTTGGGTAGCCCATGCCGACCTGCCGAAGTCGATCGAGGCCTACTATCAGGAGATCGGTCGCGCCGGCCGCGACGGGAGCCCGGCCGAGACGCTGACGCTTTACGGTCCCGACGACATCCGCCTGCGCCGGACCCAGATCGACGAGGGCGCGGCGCCGCCGGACCGCAAGGCGGCCGACCATGCCCGGTTGAACGCTCTTCTGGGCCTTGCCGAGGCGCTGGGCTGCCGGCGGCAGGTGCTGCTGGGCTATTTCGGCGAGACGGCCGAGGCTTGCGGCAACTGCGATCTCTGCGACCGCCCCGCGCAGCTGTTCGACGCGACCGAGGCGGTCCGCAAGGCGCTGTCGGCGGTGTTGCGCACGGGGGAATGGTTCGGGACGGGGCATCTGATCGACATCCTGACCGGCGCCGCGACGGCCAGGGTGCGCGAAAAGGGGCATGACCAACTGCCGACCTTCGCCGTCGGGCGCGACCTTTCCAGGGCCGCCTGGGGGGCGGTGTTCCGCCAGATGATGGGGCGCGACCTGGTGCGTCCCGACCCCGAGCGGCACGGGGCGCTGCGGATGACCGAGGCCGCCCGGCCGGTGCTGCGCGGCGAGGCGACGGTGACGCTGCGCCGCGACACGGTGGCGGCGGCCCGCGACCGGGAGCCGGTGGCGCGGGCGCAGGTGGCGGAGGAGGATGCGGGCCTGCTTGCCGCGCTGAAGGCCCGGCGGCGGGCGCTGGCCGAGGCGCAGAACATGCCGGCCTATGTCGTCTTTACCGACCGCACGCTGATCGAGATGGCGGAACGCAAGCCCGTCACGCTGGACCAGATGGCGCGGATCACCGGCGTCGGCGCGCGGAAGCTGGAAAGCTACGGAGCAGCCTTTCTGGAAGTCATCACCGGGGCGGTGGAAGGGCTGCATCCGGCGCGGATGCGGCTTGCCGGGCGGCCGGAAGCTGCCCTTCACGACCGGCTGGCAAAGGTGCAACTGGCCCTGGCACGGGGCGAGGACGGGACCGGGAAATATCTGAGCTGCACCCATGCCACCTTGCGGGCGATCGCGGAGAGGCGGCCCTCGACCCTGGCCGAACTGGCCCGGATCCCGGGCATGGGCGAAGCGAAGATCGAACGTTTCGGCCGGGCCTTTCTGGCGGTCCTGCGGGGAGAGGATCAGGAACTGTCCACGGTGGACATTTCCTGATCATCATTCGATATCAAGGTCCTGCCTGTCGCCGTCAGGGTCCTGTGGCCATCGTTTCCGTGCCGTCTGCCCCGGCCCTGGCGGTCGGGGGCATGGGGTGACGGGCGTCGGGGTCGGCATCCGCGATCCTGGCCGGATGGCCGGCCTCGCGGGGGCGCTTCGCCCCCCGCACCCCCAGAGAGTATTTGCGAAAAGGGCAAGGCAGCGGGGGTGCAGGGGCATGCCGCGCGGACAATGCGCTTGACCCCGTCCGGCCCGCGGTCTCAGGCGGCGCTTTCGACAGCGGTGCCGACCGGAGGCCGGGCCTCGGGCGGGCAGAATTCGGTCAGGGCGGTCTCGATCACGCTCTTGCGCAGGGGTTTGGTCAGGTAGCGGTCGATCCCGGCGGCGAGGATGCCATCGGCGTCGCCCTCCATCGCATGGGCGGTCAGGGCCACGATCGGCACGGCGGCTCCGGTTGCACGGATGGTGCGGGCGGCTTCCTTTCCGTCCATCTCGGGCATCGAGATGTCCATGAAGATCACGTCGGGCTGGAAATCGTGGAACATCTCGACCGCGATGCGCCCGTTGTCGGCAAAGCGCAGGTCGATGTCCATGTCGCGGACCATCTTCTGGAACACGAGCTGGTTCGTCCGGTTGTCCTCGGCCGCAAGGACCCGCATCTGGCGCCGGTCGGCCGCGACGGGCGGGGGCGGCGGAACCTCGGTCGCGGCGGCGGGGGCGGTCAGCGCCTGCAGATGGCGGTAGAGATCGGAGCGCAGGACCGGTTTCTGCAGGATTGCCGCGAAATCCTCGGCCCGGGTATCGAGGCCGCAGGGATTGGAGGACAGGAGGATCACGGGCAGCGCATGCCCGGCGGCGCGGATGGCGTCCCGCAGCTGCACCCCATCCATTTCCGGCATGGCATGGTCGGTCAGCACCACGTCATGGTCCGGGTCGGCGGCCAGCCTTTCCAGCACCTCCGCGCCCGAACGGCAGAGCGTGACCTCGATCCCGCAGGGGGCGAGCTGGCGTTCCAGGATGGTGCGGTTGATGAACTGGTCGTCCACCGCGATCACCCGGCGCACCGCGACCGGCACCTGCAACGGCGCGGCGTCCTCGGCCACCGGCAGCGTCACCCGGAAGCCGAAGGACGAGCCGCGGCCAGGCTCGCTGTCGGCCCAGACCGCGCCGCCCATGTGTTCGATCAGCCGCCGGGTGATGGCGAGGCCGAGGCCGGTGCCTTCGAACTTGCGGTTCCGCTCGTCCTCGACCTGGTTGAACTCGCCGAAGATGTGGTCGAGGTATTCGGGCGCAATGCCGATGCCGGTATCCTCGACCGTGACATGCAGGGTCTGGGTGCCTTCCCCTTCCTCGACGCCGACGACGCGGGTCAGGACATGGCCGGTTTCGGTGAACTTCACCGCGTTGCCGATCAGGTTGGTCAGAACCTGCCGCAGCCGCCCCGGATCGCCCACGAATCGGGTGGGCAGGAACATGTCGAAATCGATCATCAGGTCGATGCCCTTTTCGCGCGCGCGGGGCTGAAGCAGCATCGTGACCTCGTGGATCGTGCGTTCGAGGTCGAAGGGTTCGGGGCGCAGCGTCAGGCGTTCGGCCTCGATCTTCGAGTAGTCGAGGATGTCGTTGATGATGACCAGAAGCGCCTCGCCCGAGGACCGGATCGTCTCGGCGAAGAGGCGCTGTTCCTCGGTCAGGGCGGTGTCGCACAGCAGTTCAGCCATGCCGACGACGCCGTTCATCGGCGTGCGGATCTCGTGGCTCATGTTGGCGAGGAAGGCGGATTTGGCGCGGTTCGCGGCCTCGGCGGCGGCGCGGGCGGTCTCGAGCTGCGCCTGCTGTTCGCGCATCGCCGTGATGTCGGTCCGCAGGCCGACGCGGCCGCCGTCGGGAGTGACATGATCGGATTCCAGGATCACCCGTCCGCTGGCCAGCCGGTTCTCGGCGATGGTGTCGGCGGCGCGGAAATGGGCCAGACGGTCGGCGAGCCATTCCTCCTCGCGCCCGACCGCATCGGGGATATGGGCGTTCCTCAGCCCATGACGCAGGAGTTCCTCGAAGGTGACGCCGGGCTGCATGATCGGCGCGCTGTCGGGGAACATGTCGCGGTAACGCTGATTGCAGGCCAAGAGACGTTCCTCCCTGTCGAAAAGGACAAATCCGTCGGGCAGCACGTCGATCGCGGCCCAGATGCGCATCTGTTCGGTGATGTCGATGATGAGCGAGACGATGCCACCGTCATTGGCCCGGCGTTCCTGAAGCTTGATCCAGTTGCCGGTCCGAAGCTTCAGGGTGATCGGCTCGATCCGGTCGCCGTCGAGCCGCGCGCAGATGCGTTCGGCGACAGCCTCGGGGCTTTCCTCGCCAAGGTCGAGCATGGTGCGGGCAAAGACGGCGGCCAGTTCGGCATAGGAGATGCCGGGGGCGACGGGGTGCCCGGCGAACCAGGCCAGACAGGCTTCGTTCGCCAGCACGAGGCGCATCTCGGCGTCGAACACGGCAAAGCCGTCGCGGATGGTGTTGATCGCGTCCCAGAGCCTGCGTTCGGCCATGACGGCCGCGGTATGGGCGCGGTCCAGATCCTCGACGAAGCGGGTGTTCTGGTCCTTCAGAAGCTCGGCCTCGGAGCGGGCGGATTGCACCGCCTGGCGCTGTTCGATGATCTGGTCGGACAGCGCGCGCGCATCGAGCGCCAGCTTCTCGTTCGCCGCGTGCAGTTCGCGGCTTTTCTGGTCGAGCAGGCGCTCTGCCGCAAGTCTTGCGCGCCGTTCCCTGACCAGTCGTTCGGTTAAGTCCATGCTGCCCCAGTCGGCGATGCCAAATCCCGCACCCGGAGCCGGGAAGTCCCGCACGTCCGGTATTCGCGACTAGCCTCGTCGATCAGGATGAACCAAGGCTTAACGGCAAACGGGTTGCTGCATGCTTGCTTCGCGGTGGGGCGGCATGCGACATTCAGGCCAATCGGTCAGGGAGGCATTTTCGATGCGCGGGTTTGTGAAGGCTGCGGTGGCAGCGGCATTTCTGGGCATTGCGGGTGGGGCGCTGGCACAGGACCTGATCCCGGAGCGGCGATTTGTCGTCACCCAGGACGAGGACCTGCCGGGGGGCGACGTGGCCTCGGTCTTCGACACGACGGTCGAGGCCTGCGAACGCGCCTGCCTGACCAATGCGCGCTGCGAGGCCTATGTGTTCAACACGCGCAACGGGTCGTGCTTCGTGAAGAACAGCCCCGGTGAGGGCGCGTTCTTCGCCGGGGCCCTGTCGGCCCGGGTCGTCGAATCCGACCCTGCCGTGCGGGCCGCGGCGGTCGAGCGGCGCAAGGAGCTGGGCTTCCTGCCCGACTGGGACATCCAGCCCGCCTACGACCAGGCGCAGGGTCTGGGCCGGCAGCACACCACCGGGCCCTGGAGTGCCGAGGAACATCTGGCCGCGGCCGCCGAGGCCGAGGCGCGGGGCGACTGGGCGGGGGCGGCGGCCTTCACCGGGGCGGCGCTGAACCGGACCGACGATGCGGCGACCTGGGCCGAATTCGCGCGGCGGCAGTTGCAGGCCGGTCTCGCCGACCAGAGCCAGTCGGGCTATTTCTTCAACCAGGCCTTCCTGTCGTCGATCAACGCCTATCTGCGGGCCGACAATCCGGCGCTGCGTCACACGATCCTGGTGACCATGGCCGATGTGCTGGAGCGCATCGGACGCGGGCGCGACACGGTGCAGGCGCTGCGCCTGGCGCAGTCCTTGCAGGAGCGGACCGACACGGCGGCGCTTCTGGACGCGGCGATCGGCAAATACGGGTTCCGCATTGCCGAGACGCAGGTGCAGTCCGATCTCGCGCGCCCGCGCATCTGCGCGACCTTCAGCGAGGATCTGGTGGCCTCGGGCGTGGATTACGCGACCTTCGTGCAGCTGAAGGATCCGGGCCTGGTGGTCGAGACCGGCGGCTGGCGGCAGCTG
Organism: Tabrizicola sp.; assembly: GCA_046292325.1. Classification (GTDB taxonomy): domain Bacteria; phylum Pseudomonadota; class Alphaproteobacteria; order Rhodobacterales; family Rhodobacteraceae; genus Tabrizicola. The sequence goes on along the minus strand of JBKBRG010000104.1, from coordinate 972 downwards.
TGCGTCGCGGGGCTGGAACACGGCAAGCGCTACAGCGTCACCTTCCGCGAGGGGCTGCCGGCGGCCGATGGCCAGACCCTGGCCAAGTCGGTCGAGATCTCGCACTACGTCCGCGACCGCAATCCGGGGGTGAAGTTTCCCGGACGGGGATATGTGTTGCCGAAAGCCGGCGATCCGGCCCTGCCGGTGCAGACGGTGAACACCGAGCGGCTGGACCTGACGCTGTATCGCGTCACCGACCGCAACCTCCTGCGTGCGATCCAGACCAACTACTTCGGCACTCCGATCGACGTCTATTCGGAAGAGTATTTCGCGGGCGAGGTGGGCGAGAAGCTCTGGACCGGCTCGGCCAGCGTGCCGCAGGAGGTCAACCGCGACGTGACCACCCGCCTGCCGATGGGCGAGGCGCTGGCCGGCCAGCCGGCAGGCATCTATGCGCTGAAGGCCGAGGTGCCGGGGGTGGACCCCTACACCATTCCGCCGGCCTGGCAGTGGTTCGTGGTCTCGGACCTGGGCGTGACCACGATGTCGGGCGTTGACGGGCTGCATGTCTTCGTCCGCAGCCTGTCCACCGCGAAGGCCAGGGCCGGTGTCACGGTCGAGCTGCTGAACCGCTCGAACGCCGTGCTGGCAACCCGGACGACCGACACGGACGGCTATGCCCGCATCGACCCGGCGCTGACGCGCGGCACGGGCGGCAGCGCCCCGGCGATGGTGGTGGTGAAGGACGGCGAACAGGATATCGCCTTCCTGTCCCTGACCGAGCCGGAGTTCGACCTGTCCGACCGGGGCGTGGCGGGGCGCGAGGCCGCGCCGCCGGTCGATGTGTTCCTGACCACCGACCGCGGCGCCTATCGCGCGGGCGAGACGGTCTATGTCACCGCTCTGGCCCGCGACCCGGAGCAGAAGGCGGTCGAGGGCCTGCCGCTGACGGCGGTGCTGAAACGCCCGGACGGCGTGGAATATGCCCGG
>JBKBRG010000103.1:0-7501 GCA_046292325.1 Tabrizicola sp. | reverse complement strand
TGCTGGGCGTCAGCGAGGGCACCATCGCCTGGCGGATGAGCGAAGTGAAGAAACGCCTGCGGGCCATGGCACGGGAGGAGGCGAAATGACCGACGACCTCGACGACCTCCGCCGTGCCCTGAAGGCGGCGCCGGCCCCGGACGCCGAGGCGAAGGCGCGGGCGATTCGGCTGGCGCTGGAAAATTTCGACCGACAGAACCATGCGCTCCAAGGATCGGCCGGTCCCGTCCGTTCCAGTGAGGACCGCCACGGCGCGGCCCCCCTGAACGGAGTACGTCGCATGTTCCACTACCTGACTGCCCGCCCTGCCCTTGCCGCCACCACCTCGGTCGCGGCCCTTCTGATCGGTGTCGCGGTGATCCTGCCGGTGGCCGACCTGCGGATCGGTGCGCCCGACCGGACCGAACCCGCGATCACCGGCGACCTGCCCCCGGCTGTCCCGATGCCGGAAACCGCAAGAGCGCAGAACGAGGCCGACGCGGCACCGGTCGTCCCGCAGACCGGCGCCGACACTTCCGCCTCGACGATGGCGGCGGCCGAGCCGGCGGCGCCCGAACCCCTTGCGCTGCCCGCACCCGATGACCTTGCCCGGCTGGCTCCGGTCGAGCCCGCCCCGCCGCCGGGCGCCATCACCCCGGAAGGCGACAGCCTTGCCGAAGCGCCCCTGCCCGAGATGTCCGAAGGCGCGCCGCCCGTCGATGCGGAGGCCGCCGGGCTGGCCATGGACGCCGCCCCCCGCAGGCTGACCGGGGCCAAGCGGTCTGAGGAATTCGCCGCTGCTCCGGCGGCCCTGCCGTCGATGCCTGCCCCGGATCTCCGCGTCTTGCCGGCAGAGAACACCGAGGCCTATGCCAACGAGGCCCCGAACCCGGTGAAGGTGACGGCGGAAGAACCGGTCTCGACCTTCTCGATCGACGTGGACACCGCGTCCTATGCGGTGGTGCGGTCCTCGCTGACCGGGGGCCAGCTGCCGACGCCCGACCAGGTGCGGATCGAGGAGATGGTGAACTATTTCCCCTATGCCTATGCGGCGCCCGAGGGGGACGCGGCCTTCGCCTCGACCATCGCCGTGATGCCGACGCCCTGGAACCCCGGCACGCGGCTTGTCACCATCGGCATCCAGGGCGCGCTGCCCGACGTGGCCGCGCGGCCGCCCTTGAACCTGGTGTTCCTGATCGACACCTCGGGGTCGATGGAGGATGCCAACAAGCTGCCGCTTCTGAAGCAGTCGCTGTCCCTGATGCTGCCCGAGCTGCGGCCCGAGGACCAGGTGGCCATCGTCACCTATGCCGGGTCGGCAGGCGAGGTCTTGCCGCCGACCGGTGCCAGCGACCGTGCGGCGATCCTCGCGGCGCTCGACAACCTGATGGCGGGCGGCTCCACGGCAGGGGCCGAGGGGCTGGAACTGGCCTACCGGGTGGCCGAGGGGATGAAGGCGGACGGCGAGGTCACACGCATCCTTCTGGCGACGGATGGCGACTTCAACGTCGGCGTCTCGGATCCCGAGGGGCTGGAGGCCTATGTCGCCCGCAAGCGCGAGACGGGGACCTATCTGTCGGTGCTGGGTTTCGGGCGCGGGAACCTGGACGACGCGGTGATGCAGGCGCTGGCACAGAACGGAAACGGGACGGCGGCCTATATCGACACGCTGTCCGAGGCGCGCAAGGTGCTGGTGGACCAGCTGACGGGCGCGCTGTTCCCCATCGCCGACGACGTGAAGATCCAGGTGGAATGGAACCCGGCCACGGTCGCGGAATACCGGCTGATCGGCTACGAGACGCGCGCCCTGCGCGGCGAGGATTTCAACAACGACCGCGTGGACGCGGGCGAGATCGGGGCGGGCCACCAGGTCACGGCGATCTACGAGGTGACGGCGCCGGGATCGGAGGCGCTGCTGAACGATCCGCTGCGCTATGGCACCGCGACGGCGACGGGCGCGGCTTCGGGCGAGCTGGGCTTCCTGCGCCTGCGCTGGAAGGCGCCGGGCGCGGAAGTCTCGACGCTGGTCGAACGGCCCATCACAGGGACCGAGGCCGCGACGACCGAGACGCGCTTCGCCGCCGCCATCGCCGGGTTCGGCCTGCTGCTGCAAGGCTCGACCTATCTTGGCGACTGGGGCTGGGATCAGGCCATCGAACTCGCGGCGGCGAACCGGGGCGACGACCCGTTCGGCTACCGGATCGAGGCGGTGAACCTGATGCGGCTGGCGCAGAGCCTGGCCGCAAACTGAACCGGCCTTTGCAACGCCCCGGCGCAGCACCCTGCATGCGGACTGTCCGGCGCCGGATCCCGACCGGACCGGTCAGCAGGCGGATCGACCGCTGATCGCCCCGGGGAAAGGCGCAGCGGATCACGCGGAACCTTCCGGCCATGCGGGCGGCCACGCTCGCCGGGGTCGGATCGGGTCTGGAAGGCGATCATCGCGCCGCCATGGCCATCTGGCATCGGGCGATGTCGCGCAGGGGTGTTCCGCCGCTCTGGGCCAGGTGACGCGCGCGACAGCCGGGTGCCCGGCATGCCAGCCGGATCGGCGCGATGGCCCCGGCTGGCGGGGGGAAGCGGCTGAGCGGACCTGCGACGGGCTTTCCCCTGGCCCTTCATCCGCTAGCCGCAACCGGCGTGCAGGACGTGAAAGAGCCCGGGCGCGAACCCGGGCTCACCCTGGCGGTCAGGGATGGATCAGTTCACCGTCTCGGGCTTGGCCTCGATCACCGGGGTCGAGCCATTGGCCCGGGTGATCTCGATCCGGCGCGGCTTCATCGCCTCGGGCACTTCGCGGACGAGATCGACGTGCAGCATGCCGTTCTCGTGCACGGCGCCGGTCACGCGGACATGGTCGGCGAGCGCAAAGCGACGCTCGAAGGCGCGGGTCGCGATGCCGCGGTGCAGGTAGGTGCGCTCGGTCTCCTCGGCCGACTTGCGGGCCGACACGAAGAGCGAACCGTCCTTCACCTCGACCGACAGTTCATCGGGGGTGAAACCGGCCACGGCAATGGAGATGCGATAGGCGTCCTCGGCGGTCTTCTCGATGTTGTAGGGCGGATAGGTCGGCTGGGCCACATCGGCGGACAGGACCCGGTCCATCAGGTCGGCGATGCGGTCGAAGCCGACGGTGGCGCGGTAAAGCGGGGCGAAATCAAGGTTGCGCATTGTCATCCTCCTCGAAGCGATGTCAGGGGCCTTCCCTTGGCAAGGGCAAGGCGGGCACACCCGGGCCCGTCATGGCACCCGGATGCCAATGAGGTAGGAAAGGGCGAAACGGCTTTCAAGAGCCCCGCACGGGCGGTCCGGGTCCGGTCAGGGTGCCGCGCCACCCGGGCGCAGGCCGCCGCCCGTGCCGATGCGCTTGTCACCCTGCAACTCGATCCGCCGCACCGGCTTGCCCGGCATCGAGCGCAAGGCAGGTTCGCCCGCCGCCGTTGCCGCGGCATCCGCCACGCTGGTCGCCTGACCCCGGCGCAGCGCCGCCTTCAACCTGTCCACCAGCGCGGGCAGTTCCATGCCGACCGATATCGTCCGGCCGTTCTCTTCGCTGCCCGCCGAGACGATCGAGACGATCCGCGCCCGATAGCCCGACCGGTCCAGCACCGGCGCCCCGGACGATCCGAAGGTGACATCGCAATCCGTCGCGATCAGCTGTCCCTGCCGGCCGATCACATGGCAGACCCGCTGCCAGGACAGCACCTCTTCCCGCCCCTGGGCGTAGGAGACGACGCTGACCTCGTCACCCTTTCCCGGCCGCGCCACGGTCAGGGGCGAGATCAGCGACGTGGGGATCGGTTCGGCGAGTTGCAACAGCGCCACGTCGCGGGCGATCATCTCGGGCGGGGCCGGATCCATGCTGCGATAGTCCGGATCGACGATCGTGCGGGCGACGCTTGCCTCGGCCAGTGCCGTGCCATTGGCCAGCCCGGCGCGGAAACGGATCCGCCCGGCCGGAACAGCGGCCCCGTCGCGGGTCAGGACGCAATGACCGGCGGTCAGCACCAGGTCGGGCGCGATCAGCGCGCCGGTGCAGAAGCCGCCGCCGTCGATGTCCACCCGGCCCACGGGCTCGAACCCGCGCAGCGCCTCGCGCGTGGCAAGCTGTTCAAGCCCCGAGTTCTGCGCAGCCGCCCCCAGCGGTGACATCACCGCACCCAGACCTGCCGCAAGCAGAACGAAAAGTCCTTTCATGGCCGGACGAACTTTGCGCCCGATCCGGTGCCGCCCGACAGGATCCTGGCCGACCCGCCCCCGGCCGACGAGCCGGCCTTGCTTTCCTCCAGCGCGCTGCGCAGCGTGGCCAGCGGCTCGGCCAGCGGCACGGCCAGGGCGACCTTGCGGCCATCGACCTCGGCCTTGGCCGAGATGACCGAGACCACCCGCGCCACGCCGTCGCGGACGCTGAACACCGGCGCACCGGACGATCCGAAGTCCACGTTGCAGGTCAGGATCAGGGCGTCCCTTCGCCCCGCCAGCACCTCGCAAGCCTCCTGGATCGAGGGCGCCTCCTCGCGGTATTGCGCATAGGAGACGACATCGACCGCATCGCCCTCGACCGGGGCGGCGCCGGTCTCGAAGGGGGACAGCGACGGCAGCCGGATCGGCTGGCTGAGTTCCAGCAGGGCCACATCGTCGGTCACGCGGTCCAGCTTGTCGGCCGCGCCATAGCGATAGTCCGGATGGGCAACGGCACGGCTGACCCGGCGGTAGGCGACGGCCCGGCCGTTGCGGAAGCCGGCCTGAAACTCGATCTCCTCGGGGCGCAGCTGCACGCCGGTGGTCTTGTCGTAGAGGCAATGCGCGGCGGTCAGCACCAGTTGCGGCCCGATCAGCGCCCCGGTGCAGAAGCCCCGGTCGCCAAGGATCAGCTTGCCGACCGCATCCCAGCCGCGGGAATCGTCGGCGGTCTGAAGCCGGACCATCCCGGCATCCTCGGACAGGGCCGGCGCGACCGTCCCGATCCCGCCCCAGAGCGCGAGACCTGCCACCAGAAGCCCGGGGAACAGGTGACGCATGGAACCCCTCCCTTTCCGCGCGGACCTCAGCGTTACGCGGAAAGTTTGGCGGATTTGGGGCCGGTCGCGCAAGCGCGGCGATGGGTTCAGCCCGACAAGGCCCGCGGCTGTGGCCCGCCGGTCGCCCAGTCGAGCAGTTCCACCGTGTGGACCACCGGAATCCCGGTGCCCGAGCCGATCTGCATCATGCAGCCGATGTTGCCCGCGGCGATCACCTGGGGGGCCTTCGCCTCGAGCGTGGCCACCTTGCGCCGCTTCAGTTCGGCACTGATCCGGGGTTGCAGCAGGTTGTAGGTGCCGGCGCTGCCGCAGCAGAGATGGCTGTCGGCGGGCTCCACCACCTCGAAGCCCGCGCGCTTCAGAAGCTCCTTCGGGGCGGACTTGATCCGCTGGCCATGTTGCAGCGAACAGGCGGCATGGTAGGCGACCCGCAGGCCCCTGGGCGCGCCCTCGGGCAGGCCGATCTGCACCAGCAGCTCCGAGATGTCCCTGGCCAGGCCCGCAACCGTGGCCGCATCTTCCGCCAAGGGGTCGGTGCGGAACATGTGCCCATAGTCCTTGACGGTCGTGCCACAGCCGCTGGTGTTGATGACGATGGCATCCAGCCCCCCGGCCCGCTTTTCCGCCATCCAGGCGCGAATGTTGGCGGCGGCGCTGGCATGGGCCAGGCTTTCCTTGCCCATGTGATGCGTCAGGGCCCCGCAGCAGCCCGCGCCCTTCGCCACGACGACCTCGCAGCCCAGCCGGCGGAGAAGGCGGATGGTGGCATCGTTGATGTCGGTGTTCAGCGCCTTCTGCGCGCAGCCGGTCATCAGGGCGACACGCATCCGTCTCTCGCCCTGGGCCGGAAAGACCTGCGGGTCGTCGTTGCGGCTGACCGGCGGGATGGTCCTGGGCGCCATCCGCAGCATGGCCTGCAGCCGGGCATCGGGGATGGCCCAGGCGAAGGGCCGGCCGAGCTTCGCTGCCAGAAGCGCCAGGCGGAAGCGGCCGGGATGGGGGATCACCCGGGCCAGCACGGCGCGCAGCACCCGGTCCATGAAGGGGCGGCGATAGGTCTTTTCGATATAGGCCCGGGCGTGATCGACGAGGTGCATGTAATGCACGCCCGAGGGGCAGGTCGTCATGCAGGCCAGGCACGAAAGACACCGGTCGATGTGCTTCACCGTCCTTTCGTCGGCCGGGCGGCCCTGCTCCAGCATGTCCTTGATCAGGTAGATCCGCCCGCGCGGACTGTCGAGCTCGTCGCCCAGCACCTGATAGGTCGGGCAGGTCGCGGTGCAGAAGCCGCAATGGACGCAGGAGCGCAGGATCTCGTTCGATCGCGCGATTGCGGGATCGGCCAGCTGTTCAGGCGTGAAGGTCGTCTGCATCAGCCCATCATCCCGCGATTGAGAATGTCCCTCGGATCGAACGCCGCCTTCAGGCCGGCGACCAGCGCCGCCACCTCGGGCGCCTCGGGCGGAAAGACCGGGCCGCCCTGCCCGCGCACCAGCGTCGCATGGCCCTTGCCGGCTACCGCTGCCGCGACCTCTGCGCCGCGCCCGGCTTCGGTCAAGAGCCAGATCAGCCCCCCGCCCCAGTCCCACAGCGCCTTGCCGCCCAGGGCGGCCACGATCCCGGCCGCCGCCGTGGGCAGGGTGACGATCCGCCAGACATCCCCCGGCATGCCCTGCAAGGGCACGACATCGCGCACCCCGCGCCAGAGCGCGGCGCTTTCCTCCCCCTCGACCACCGACGCCTCGCCCCCGGCCAGCGCCTTCAGCCGCCCGATGCGATAGGCGACGGATCCGGCCATGCCCTCCACCCGGATCAGGCTTTGCCCGGAATGTCGCGCGGCACCCGAAACGTCGAAGGGCGAACCCAGCGCCGCCCGCAGGCAAGCGAGCCCGGCCGCGTCATCCAGGCCCGCGACGACCAGTGTCGCCTCTGCCTCGGGCATGGCCTGCACCTTCAGGCTGACCTCGGTCATCACCCCCAGAATACCCCGGCTCCCGGCCATCAGTTTCACCAGGTCATAGCCGGTGACGTTCTTCATCACCCGCCCGCCGTTCCGCACCACCGTCCCGGTGCCATCCACGAACCGCACCCCCAGCGCGGCATCGCGGGCCGCCCCCGCCTGCACCCGACGCGGGCCCGAGCCGTTCGCGGCCACCACCCCGCCGATGGTCGAGACACCCTCGCGCCCGAGGATCGCACGCAGATCCGGCGGCTCGAAGGCCAGCCGCTGCCGCTCTGCCGCCAGCACGCGCTCGACCTCGGCCAGAGCCGTGCCCGCCCGAACGACCAGCGTCAGGGCGCCCGGTTCGTAAAGCTCGACCCCCGAGATCCCGCCGGTCTCCAGCACCTCGCCGATCGCATGGCCCAGGGTGCGCGTGCCGCCGCCCCGCACCAGCAGGGGTCCGGTGGCCCCTGCGACGGCATCCGCCAGTTCCGCTTCGCTCGAAGGCCGCATGCCTTGCCCTTTGCCAAATACTCTGCGGGGGTCCGGGGGTGCAAAA
>JBKBRG010000102.1:4817-7527 GCA_046292325.1 Tabrizicola sp. | reverse complement strand
CGACGGCACAAGGACCTGTATCGCGCGCGGTCGGCGGCGATGGCGATGATCCCGACCTCGACCGGGGCGGGCAAGGCGATCGGCGAGGTGCTGCCCGAGCTGGCCGGGCGGCTGGAAGGCAGCGCGATCCGGGTGCCGACCCCGAACGTCAGCGCGGTGGACCTGACCTTCATCGCGCAGAAATCGGTGACGGCGGCCGAGGTGAACGAAATCGTAAGAGAGGCCTGCGCAGGCTACATGGGCATGGTCATGGCCTATGATCCCGAACCGAAGGTATCCATCGACTTCAACCACACGCCGCAGTCGTCTATCTTCGCGCCCGAACAGACCAGGGTCGTCGGGCGTTCCGTCCGGGTGCTGGCCTGGTATGACAACGAATGGGGCTTCTCCTGCCGGATGGCCGATGTGGCCGGCGTGATGGGGCGGCTTGCACAGTAAGGGGCCTGCGGCCCCATCGGAGGGGCCTTGACCGACCGCATCGCGCTCTGGCTGGGAACGATCCTGCTGGCCGGCGCCGCAGCCGACCTGTTCCTGAACGGCGGTGCGGCGCTGGCTTTCCTTGCGCGCAAGTTCCTTGACCTGCTGGATTGGGTGGTATTCTGGGCCTGACCGCGTCAAACTGCGGTTGCATTTCCCGGCGATATGTCTTTGTTAGCGCTATCGGGACGCAAAGTCAGCTTCGGAGGAAGAGTCATGGCGGTCAAGGTCGGCATCAACGGATTTGGACGCATCGGGCGCAACGTTCTGCGCGCCATCATCGAATCGGGGCGCACCGACATCGAGGTCGTGGCGATCAACGATCTTGGGCCGGTTGAAACCAATGCGCACCTTCTCCGCTACGACTCGGTGCACGGGAAATTCCCGGTCGCCGTGACGACCGGCCCCGACACGATCGACGTCGGCCGCGGGCCGATCCGGGTGACGGCGCTGAAGAACCCCGCCGACCTGCCCTGGGGCGACGTGGACATCGTGATGGAATGCACCGGCATCTTCACCTCGAAGGAGAAATGCCAGGCGCATCTGGAGAACGGCTCGAAGCGCGTGCTGATCTCTGCCCCGGGCGACGGCGCGGACAAGACCATCGTCTATGGCGTGAACCATCACACGCTGACGAAGGATGACATCGTCGTCTCGAACGCCTCCTGCACCACGAACTGCCTGTCGCCGGTCGCCTATGTGCTGAACAATGCCATCGGGATCGAGAAGGGCATGATGACCACGATCCACAGCTATACCGGCGACCAGCCGACGCTGGACACGATGCACAAGGACCTTTACCGCGCGCGGGCCGCGGCCCTGTCGATGATCCCGACCTCGACCGGGGCGGCCAAGGCGGTCGGGCTGGTGCTGCCGGAACTGAAGGGCAAGCTGGACGGCTTCGCCATGCGCGTGCCGACGCCGAACGTTTCGGTCGTGGACCTGAAGTTCATCGCCCGGCGCGCCACCACGGTCGAGGAGGTGAACGCCGCGATCAAGGCGGCCGCCGACGGGCCGCTGAAGGGGATCCTCGGCTACACCAACGACAAGCTGGTCTCGTCGGACTTCAACCATGACCCGCATTCCTCGGTCTTCCACATGGACCAGACCAAGGTCATGGACGGGACCTTCGTGTCGATCCTGTCCTGGTATGACAACGAATGGGGCTTCTCCAATCGCATGGCTGATACGGCCGTAGCCATGGGCAAGCTGATCTGAACCCATTGATATTCAAGAAAAAGGGCGCCTTCGGGTGCCCTTTTTGCCGCGCAAGCCATGCAACGTGCGCATAGCCGCACCGCAGCATTGTTCGCTGTTTGCGCTAACGGGGCGCCTATCTTCCTTTCATGCGGGACGGAAAAGCAGACCTCTCGCGATTGTAGAAGGATGATGAAGATGATTTCCGTGTATGAAATGCTGAAGACCGCTGCGGCCAACTACGCCCTGTATCGCAAGACCCGCAACGAGATCGCCAACCTGCCGGCCGACATCGCGCTGGACATCGGGCTTTACCCGGCCGACGCGGACCGGATCGCGCGCGAAGCCGTGTATGGCAAGGCCGCCTGAGCAAGCGCGCCCCCTCGGCACAGGGCCGGGGACGGCGGCCAGCCGGTCTGCATCGCGCCGCTAGCGGAACCTGGCGGCAAGCGCCGCGGCCACCGGTGGCGTCACGAACGGCGAAACGTCGCCACCCAGCCGGGCGATCTCCTTGACCAGCTTCGAGGCAATCGCCTGCCGGCGGGCATCGGCCATCATGAACACCGTCTCGATGCTGGCATCCAGCGCGCGGTTCATCCCGACCATCTGGAACTCGTATTCGAAATCCGCAACCGCCCTGAGCCCGCGGATGATGATCCCGGCCCGCACGTCGCGGGCGCAGTCGATCAGCAGGTTCTCGAAGGGGTGGACGACGATCTCTCCGCCCGTCCGGGCCTGAATCGCGTTGCACTCGGCCTCGACCATGGCCACCCGCTCTTCCAGAGTGAACATCGGCCCCTTGTCGCGGTTGATCGCCACCCCGATCACCAGCCGGTCCACCAACGCCATCGCCCGCTGGATGATGTCGATATGACCGAGGGTGATGGGATCGAAGGTTCCAGGATACAGACCGATGCGCATGGCTCTCCCCGACGCCCCAAGACCAGCGCACGCAACAATATTGCGCGCGCCGACGCAAGCGCTTTCCCGACGTCAGAAGCCCTTGATCATGCCTTCCAGCGCATCCTTCTCCGCC